>NZ_JBSZCG010000103.1:225664-229488 GCF_054166365.1 Corynebacterium sp. UMB8791
CCTGTGGGGGTTCGACCAGCCGGTGTTCTTCCCGCAGGTGGGGAAGGCGCGTGCGGTGGAGCGTGCGCTGGACGAGAGCCTGCGCCGCCGCTAACTACTCCTTAATTTCCGTTGTGTGCAGCTGGCTATCCAGGTCGCTCGGGCTGAGACTGCCTGCCTGGAAGTCTGCCGTGATCGGCAGGTGCAGATCCATGTCGGTGGCGGGGCACAGCTCGATGACGGCGTCGTTGATGGTGTAGTCGAGCACGTGGCCGCCGGCGGTGCGGGCGTCGTCAATGAAGTGGACGTGGCAGCCGGGCACCCCGATGCCTTTGGCGTAGGCGGGGGTGCGGAAGCCGCCGATGATGCCGTGTACGTCGGTGAAGTGGTGCTCGGCGTCATCGCCGATGGCCTCCGTCATGGGGCGGTACGGTTTCTCCTGCTTGGTCACGGTGCGGGTGACCACCTCGTCGAAGGTGCCGGTGATTCTGACGGCGTAGAAGAAGTTGTGGCTCGGCTCGAGCGCGTCGATGAACTCGGCCAGTTCCGCGCGGCGCATGCCTTTCGGCGCGTCGACGCGGATGCGCGGCACAAAGTTCGTCACGACGGTAAACGGCGTGCGTTGGTCAAGGCTTGCGACGCGCGCTTTGCCGTCGCTGGTGAGCTGGTAGCAGACGCCGTCGAGAATGATCATCTCTCCGTCGAGCCCGTCGAAGGTGCCAAGGCCGAAGTTCCCTTTGCCGAGGATGTCTCCGATGGTCAGTTCGCCTTCGTAGATGCCGTCGAGAAGCGCGGTCATCAGTGAGTTCTGGAAGATGGTGTGGCGAACAATCGCGGGATTCGTTTCAGTCATGCCCACATCGTAGCGCCCATAAGGCTAAGGTAGTTCGTTGTGAGAGACGCTCAAGGAATGCCCAGAGTTGCCGTTATCGGTGACGGTCAGCTTGCCAGAATGATGCACACGGAAGCCATCGAACTTGGACTGCAGCCCAGGGTGCTTGCAGGCGCCCCGGACGCCTCGGCCGCCCAGGTGTTTGGTGACGTCCAGCTTGGTGACTACACCAACTTCGACGACCTGCACGCGACCATTCAGGGTGCCTCGGCGATTACGTTCGACCACGAACACGTCCCGAACGAATTCCTGCAGCGCCTGCTGGACGAAGGCTACAACGTGGAGCCGCGTCCCCAGGCGCTGATTTATGCCCAGGACAAGCTTGAGCAGCGCATGAAGCTGAAGGAGCTGGGGGCACCGGTGCCGCCGTTCGCGAAGTTCGACTCGGTGGAGGACGCCCGCGAGTTCTGGAAGCTTGTCGACGGCCGCGTGTGCGTCAAGGCGACGCGCGGAGGCTACGACGGGCACGGCGTCTGGTTCCCAGAGACCCTGCAAGAGTGCGAGCAGCTGGTCACCGATCTGCTTGAGAAGGGCGTTGTGCTGTACGCGGAAGAAAAGGTGAACTTCGCCCGCGAACTTTCCGCGATGGTGGCGCGCAACCGGGACGGCGAGGTCAAGGCGTGGCCCGTCGTCGAGTCACGGCAGGCGGACGGCGTCTGCCATATCGCGATTGCTCCAGCGCCAGAACTGCCGGCTGATGTGGCGAAACAGTGCCGTGATCTTGCCACCAATATTGCGACCAAGCTTGACGTTACGGGCGTGCTCGCCGTTGAGCTCTTCGAGTGCATCGGGGAGGACGGGGCGTCGAAAATTCTGGTCAACGAGCTTGCGATGCGCCCGCACAACACGGGGCACTGGACGCAGGACGGCTGCGTGACCTCCCAGTTTGAGCAGCACCTGCGCGCGGTCCTGAACTGGCCGCTCGGGTCCGTGGACACGCTCGAGCCGGTCACGGTGATGGTGAACACTCTCGGTGCGGAGGAGGATCCGCAGATGCCGATGGAGCAGCGCGTCATCGAGGTGATGCGCCGCTACCCGGAGGCCAAGGTGCACCTGTACGGCAAGAGCTGGCGCCCTGGGCGCAAGATGGGACACGTCAACGTCACCGGCTACGACGCCACGTCCACCTTGGCAATTGCGCAGCACGCCGCGCACTTTATTGTTCACGCGAACTGGTACTAACAGGAGGAGAGTTTCTTCATGAACGCACGCGTTGGCCTCATCATGGGCTCGGATTCGGACTGGGACACGGTTGCGCCTGCCGCAGAGGTACTTGCGGAGTTCGGGGTGCCGTTTGAGGTCGGGGTGGTCTCCGCGCACCGCACCCCTGAGAAGATGCTTGCCTATGCGAAGCAAGCACATGAACGTGGCATCCAGGTCATCATTGCGTGCGCCGGTGGGGCAGCCCACCTGCCGGGGATGGTTGCCGCGGCAACGCCACTGCCAGTCATCGGTATCCCTCGCGCATTGAAGGACCTTGACGGGCTGGATTCTCTGCTTTCCATCGTGCAGATGCCAGGGGGTGTTCCAGTCGCGACGGTGTCTATCGGCGGCGCGAAGAACGCGGGCCTGCTTGCTGTTCGGATGCTCGGTGCCGGGGATCCGGAACTAGTGGACAAGATGGCGAAGTACCAGGCCGACATGGCGGCCGAAGTTGAGCGTAAGGATGCCGCGCTGCGCAGCCGGTTGCTGGGTGAGTAGCAGTCCCATCGTGGTGCTGGGTGCGCGAATTGTCGACGGCCACCCGTCGCGCATGCTGCACGCCCGGCTCTGCAGCGCACTGCTCCGCTGGCGGACGGACGCGCACGCTGGCGTGCGGCGCGCCATCGTGGTCACCGGCCGCGGGGAGGCGGCCGTGATGGCTCGCTGGCTTGTCGAGCGCGGCGTGCCCCGTGAACTGATCATTCAGGAGCCCCATGCGTCGTCGACGAACGAAAACCTCGAGCGTACCCGCGCGTTGTTCCCGCACGCGCCGCGGCTGATCGTGGTGACCAGCAACTTCCACGTGCGCCGCACGCGCGTGTGGGCCTGGCACCTGGGGATTCCAGTGGAGATGGTGCCTGCGCGCACCCCGCGCCGCTCCCGGCCGAAGAACTACGCGCGCGAGCTCGTTGCGTTGCCGCACTCCGCGGCGCGGGTTGTGTGGCGACGCCTTATGCACAAAATGCGCTAGAGTACATCCGATGGTGCTACTTTTGGTGCCATGTGCTTCAGTCCTAGGAAGGCTCCATTCATGACACACTTACATCGCCGCATCACCGGCTTGATCACCGTTGCAGTACTGGGGGCCAGCGTGGCTTCATGCGCCGGAGATGGCCAAGACGCCACAGACGCGCCCCAGACCGACAAGGACGGTGCCGCAGTGACTGCCGGGGCCAACCAACCCGCAGAAGTCAATGGGGTCGATTTGCATTTTCTCGCGATGATGACACCGCATCACCAGCAAGCCGTGGACATGAGCGAGATCATCCTGGCCGCCGATGGCATCAGCGAAGCCACCGCGGACTTGGCCGAACGGATTAAAATCGGGCAACAAGAAGAAATCGACACCATGGTCGACTGGGCTGAACAATGGGACCAGGGTGACTTGATGGCACATCACGCCCCACACATTGCCAATGGCATGATCACTCCAGAACAGATGGACCAGCTGAAATCACTTTCGGGCGAGGAAGCAGACACCCGGTTCCTCCAGCTCATGCATTTCCATCACGCGGGTGCCGTTGCCATGACCCAAGACCAAATCGACAACGGCGGCTACCAGCCTCTCGTGGAACTGGCTCAACAAATGGTCGACGTGCAAACCGCTGAGATGCACGAGATGGAACAACTCCTGGAAGCCAGAGGCGAAAGCCTGCTGACTGAGTAACCAACCTGGATAAACGAAGCGGGAGCGCGTTAACCCGGGTATAAGTTCGTAGTGCACCTGTAATACGACTGAAAGGGAACACCC
>NZ_JBSZCG010000104.1:0-38174 GCF_054166365.1 Corynebacterium sp. UMB8791
ATGTTGGAGGACATGAAGACAAACCTCAAGCGCAGCGACGCACAATTTCGCGCACAACTTATCTCAGATGTCCATTACGATATTGCGCTCGATGTCAACGGAGCAGAGCAGTTCACGTCGACGACCAAGGTCACGTTCCGCTCGGGCGCAGGCGAGACGTTCTTCGATCTGGTCGCCGACGAGTTCTCCGCAACGCTCGACGGCCGCCCCGTCGACGGCCGCACCCTCACGCTCACCGAGGGCGAGCACACGTTAGTTGTCGACGCCACCATTACCTACAACCACACCGGAGAAGGCCTGCACAAGTTCGTCGACCCGGTGGACAACAAGGATTACCTCTACACCCAGTTCGAACCCGCGATGGCGATGAAGGTGTTTGCCTGCTTCGACCAGCCAGATATCAAGGCCACGTATAAGATTGCCGTCGACGCGCCAGAGGCCTACACGGTCGTACTCAACGAGGAGGCGACCCGTGAGGGCAACGTGTGGTCCTGCACCATTGATTACCCACTGTCGACGTACCTGGTGGCAATCTGCGCCGGCGAGTACGAGTTCGTCGAAGACGAGTACGTCGACGATCTGAAGCGTATCCCGCTTCGCATCTTTGCCCGCGCCTCACTCATGGAGCACCTCGACGCAGAACGCTTGTTCCGCCAGACGAAAGACGGCTTCGCGTACTACCACAAGAATTTTGCGATTGCGTACCCGTTCGGCAAGTACGACCAGATTTTCTGCCCCGAGTACAACATGGGCGCAATGGAGAACGCCGGCGCGGTGACGTTCCGCGATGAGTACGTCTTTACTTCCGAGCCAACCCCGTATCGCCTCGAGCGCCGCAACGACACGATCCTGCACGAGATGGCGCACATGTGGTTCGGCGACCTCGTCACGATGCAGTGGTGGGACGACTTGTGGCTCAACGAGTCCTTCGCGACCTGGTCCGCAGCCATTGCCCAGACCGAGATCGGCGAGTACCCGAATGCGTGGACGACGTTCGCGGCCGTCGAGAAGGCATGGGCCTACCAGCAAGATCAGCTGCCGACGACCCACCCAATCGCCGCTGACGCCCCGGACATCGAGACCGCCGAGCAGAACTTCGACGGGATCACCTACGCCAAGGGCGCGTCCGTGCTGAAGCAGCTGCAGGCATACGTTGGCCGCGACGAGTTCTTCGCGGGCGTGCGCGATCACTTCAACAACCACAAGTTCAGCAACGCTTCCTTCGACGATCTTCTGGGCGCGTTGGAGAAGTCGTCGGGCCGCGATTTGAGCGAGTGGTCCCAGCAGTGGCTGCGCACCACCGGTGTGTCCACCCTTCGCCCCGAAATCACTGAGGATTCCTTCGCAGTCGTGCAGGAATCCGATGTGCTGCGCACCCACCGGGTCGGCATCGGGCTGTACAAGCTTGACGGCGACAAGGTCGTGCGCACCCACCACGTAAAGGTGGACATCGAGGGGGCTCGCACTGAGGTTCCCGAGCTCGTCGGCATCGACCACGACCTCGCGCTGGTCAACGACGAAGACCTCACGTACTGCAAGATGCGCCTCACGCCGGAACACACTGAGTTCGTGCTGGAGCACATCGGGCAGATCGAGGACCCACTTGCGCGCACCCTGTGCTGGTCATCCCTGTGGGAGGCCGTCCGCGACACGCTGCTGCCAGCGCGCAAGTTTGTGATGGCCGTGGCCAACTTCAGCCGCCTCGAAGACCAACCGAGTGTGCAGGAGCGCCTCCTCGCGCAGGCGACGCTGGCGGTCAAGCAGTACGTGGCATGGTCCTGGCAGCGCACCGGCTTCTACATGCTCAGCGAGGCATTCCGCGGCCAGGAGCCTGCAGGTATCTACCAGCGCGCGCTCGCCCGCCTGCAGCCTTCGAAGCAGAACACGACGTACTTCCACGAACTCCTACAGTCGCTGGATAACCAGGAGATTCGCTGGCTCGTGCTCACGAACCTTGTCGCAGGCGGCGCCATGCTGGCCAAGACCGCCAAGAACGAGGAGGATCCGTCCTCCGAGGGTGCGCTGTCGCGCCTGCGCATCGACGCCGTCACGAACAAACAGTGGGCGTGGGATGAGATCGTCAGCGGTACACGCACAAACCTTGAGGTGCGCTTCCTTATCGACGGCCTCACCTTCACCTCCGAAGGCATGGACGGCTTGGCCGAGCGCTACTTCGAGATCGCGCCAGAGCTGTGGGACAAACTGACCAACGAGATGGCTCAGAACACGCTCGAGGGCCTGTTCCCGCTGTGGGATATTTCGATTGCTACAGTCGAGCGCGCCGAGGCGCTCCTTGCGCGGGAGGACATTCCGGCGGGCCTGCGCCGCATCGTTTCGGAGGGTAAGGCCCGCGTGGAGCGCGCGCTGCGCAACCGTGTTGGTGACGCAGGCGCGGAAGGCGCAGCGAAAACGCTGCGCTAGAGGCTAGAGCTCCTCGACGATGCGGATCTGCGCCGCATCCGTGCGAGCCACGATAGAGGCGAACATGACCAGCGTGTCACCCTCAAAGAGCTTGCGCGTGATGCGGTGCACCGGGGTGTTCGCCGCCAAGGAGAGGCTCTCGCGCTCCTTATCGGTCGGGTTGGCCGGGAACAGGATGTCCTCGCGGCGCAGGTGAGGAGTCACGCCACCCAGGTCGGTACGCTGGCCACGTTCGTAGTCGACGGAGCTACGGCTGTACTTGGACTCATAACCGGGGCGAACGTACGTGGTTTCAGCGAACACCGGGTTACCGTTGGCAAAGTGAACGAGCTCGCTGGTGAGCAACTTATCGCGGGAGTCTACGCCGAATGCAGAGACGACGATCTGCGGTGCGGGCGCAGCGGTCTCCGAAATCAGTTCGGAAGAGACGTCCAGACCATGCGCGATAAGCTGCTCCGTCAGCGATACCTTGCCCGTCAAGTCGATGATCGGAGGCAGCGCGCGAACGAATGCGCCACCGGTGCGGCCACGCTTACGCTCAATAATTCCTTCGAGCTGCAATAGGTCCAGTGCATGGCGCACGGTCATGCGTGCCACCCCGTACATGTCTACAAGTTCGCGTTCTGGCGGTAGCTTGTCGCCGGGTTCGAGCTCGCGCGATTCGATCTGGCTCCGCAGAGCATCAGCAATCGCTACATACGCTGGCTTTTTCGCCATAAATTCCTCCTATTTTTGCGGCTGCGTTTAGGTTCACTGCCGCCCGCCCATAACTCCAGGTGTGACGCCAAAAGGTACAACACCAAAATCTCAGTTGTTTCTAATATAGTTCATTGGACCATAAAAGTACCTAACAATAAATTTGAACAAAGTGCGCGACACTTGACACGTCCATAAATTGCAAAGTCATACTTTCAGTTGAACCCTATCGACGTGCCAAATTCAGGAATCTCCAACGCCAATTACAACATCGCCCAAGCCACGGCCAATACCCCCATTTGCGGTAACCCGGGTGCTCGACGGCTGCTCGAGACGTAGCGCGTAAACTAGAGCACAATGTTTTCTCTTACGCAGTTTTCTCCATCAGTCTTAGCCAAATCCGTGAGCGTTCCAGATGTCGACGAAGCCGTCGACTCCGTCACCTCGTGGTGGAATGACCCCGCCACGCGAGACATCTTTGTGACCCGCCCCCTGTGGATCCTGGTCATCCTGGCCATTGCCCTTGTGTTGCACATCGTGGTGCGCAGAATCATTACGAAGGCCGCGAACAACGCCATCAACTCCTCCAGCGCGGCTCTCCCCTTCCGCCGCCGCGCTGGCGCCGTGAAACCCGACACTGCGCATTCGCGCTCGCGGGAGCAGCGCCGCCAGCAGCGCATCCTCACGCTGGCGAACGTAGGACGCTCCGCGGCAGCAATTGTGATTTGGGTGTGGGCGGTCCTCACGGTGCTCGACCAACTCGGGGTCAACGTCGCCCCGCTCGTGGCCTCTGCGGGCGTCGTCGGCGTCGCCCTCGGCTTCGGCGCGCAGTCCCTTGTGAAAGACTTCCTCAGCGGCATCTTCATGTTGCTGGAAAACCAGTACGGTGTCGGTGACGTCATCGCGGTCAACGACATTGAGGGCACTGTAGAGCACGTCACGATGCGCATCACCACCGTCCGCGATATTGACGGCACCCTCTGGTACGTCCGAAACGGTAACATCGATCTGCTTGGCAACCAGAGCGACGTCTTCTCCGTTGCCCGCCTCGAGATCCCTGTTTCCATCCAGGCTGATCCGGAGCAGGCAGCCAGCGTCGTCGAGGCCGCAATGCAGGACGCAGTGACGCGCCCCGAGATCAAGGACAAACTCGTCGGTGAGGCCACCATGCTGGGCATTTCCAAGTTCGACCCGGAGTGCGCAACCCTGCGCGTGATGGTCAATACGCTGCCTGGCGAGCAGTGGGGCGTCTCCCGTTTCATGACCGCGGTCATCCTCGAGGCGCTTCACACGCACGGCGTACCACTACCCGGCACGGAGCCGACCTACATCCGACACCTGGACCGCACCCCTGGAGGTGAGAACACCGATGCAGATCAGCAATAGCAACGAAGCGCAGCAAACGCTCTACGAAGCCGTCGGCGGCGAGGAGTTCTTCCACACGCTCGTGCACCGCTTCTACGCCCAGGTCAAAGAAGATGACCTCATCGGCCCCATGTACCCCGACGAGGACTGGGAAGGCGCCGAATCCCGCTTGCGTTGGTTCCTCACCCAATACTGGGGCGGGCCACGCACTTACCAGGAGCGCCGTGGCAACCCAATGCTGCGCCGCCGCCACTTCCCGTTTGCAATCGGGGAGGCTGAGGCGGACCGCTGGCTCGAGCTGATGGGCAAGGCAATGGCCGAGTTTGACGACGCCACCCTGCCCCAGCCCTACCGCGACGCTATGTGGAATCACATGCAGCGAGTCGCGTACATGATGATCAACCAGGGCCCGCGGTCATACGAATAGGCTCAGCGACGTGCTGTGGTAGACGGTGCCGAAGGGGGCGTCGATACGCACCCACCTGCCTGCGCTCGAAACCCGCAGGTAGCGAGGCACTTCGATCGGGGCTTCGAACCCCGGAATGAGCCCAAGCGAGGTGCAGGTAAACACCGCGCGCATGGGTATTTCAAGTTTCGGGCCGCGGTCGTCCGCGTCGACGGTGATGACCACGGCGTCGAGAAGTGAAACCGGCGGGCCGAGCGGGCCCGCGAACTGGCGCGCAAGGTTTCGGCCTTCGTCGGCGAGCTGGCGCGCTGTAGAAATCGGTACCTCTTCGCGCAGCACGAACCCTTGCGCCGGTGGCAGTGCCCCGGGCCAGTTCTGATCCTGCGCCGCGCCAAGTGCTCCCGTCGAAGTTTCGAGTACCTCGAGAACCCGGCGCGCAGGCACCACCGCGCCGTCGCGGGAGACGGTACCCCGGACCCGGCGCGAGACGACGCAGTCGAACGGGGTGGTGACGAAGACGTCGACATCGTGTTCCCCGACTCGTTGGAACCGCGCGTAGGCGTCATCCTGGAGTGCGAGGGCGCGCTGCAGCAAGGCGCGCAGTCCGCGCTCCCCCTGCTCAACAGTCAGCGTTTCGGTGGTAGCCACCTATGCCTGCCCCAGCTCGTCGTCTCCGTCGAGCGTTGTGTAGGCGCGGGCAAGGATGCCGAGCTCCTGCGAAGTGATTGCTCGCGGGGTCGCCGTCCGTTTATCCACGGTGACCTGCACGCAATCAATCACGCAACAGACGCTGCCTTGTGCGTCCTTGATCTCCTGACGCGTCGTAAACGACGTGTTGCCGAGGTGGATCACCTGCGTATCAACGGTCATTGCCTGCGTGTTCGGCAGCACTGGGCGAACGTAGTCCGCTTCGATGCGCCGAACGAACACCACAAACTCGTACCCCTGAGACTCGAAGAACTCCTGGGCAAACGCGAGTCGCGCCTGCTGCGCGATCTCGATGTAAGCCGAGTTTGTCACATGGCCGTACCGGTCAAAATCGTTCCACCTCAGCGAGATGGAGTGCGTGTGAATCCTGCCGCGCATATTCTGTTCCGACATAGCCAATTCCTACCTTTTCCGCTGTTAGCGGCTGAGCTTGCGGTGGGTGACGCGCGACGGCTTCGCCGCTTCCTCACCGAGGCGCTCAACCTTGTTCTTCTCGTAGTCGCCGAAGTTGCCCTCGAACCAGTACCACTTGCCTTCCTCAACGTTGCCTTCCCAGGCGAGGATGTGGGTACAGGTGCGGTCCAGGAACCAGCGGTCGTGCGAAATCACGACAGCGCAACCTGGGAACTTCTGCAGCGCATTCTCAAGCGAGCCAAGGGTTTCGACGTCCAAGTCGTTGGTCGGCTCGTCGAGCAGGATCAGGTTGCCGCCCTGCTTCAGCGTCAGCGCCAGGTTCAGTCGGTTGCGCTCACCACCGGAGAGTACCTTGGACGGCTTCTGCTGGTCCGCGCCCTTGAAACCGAACGCCGAGAGGTAGGCACGCGACGGCATTTCGTTCTGGCCGACCACGATGTAGTCGAGCCCGTCGGACACGACTTCCCACACGGTCTTCTCGGGGTCGATGTTTTCGCGGTTCTGGTCGACGTAGGACAGCTTCACGGTCTCACCGACCACGACGGTGCCTGCGTCTGGCTCTTCCATCCCAACGATGGTCTTGAACAGGGTGGACTTACCCACACCGTTCGGGCCGATCACACCCACGATGCCGTTGCGGGGCAGCGTGAAAGACAGGTCCTTGATCAGGACGCGACCGTCGAAGCCCTTATCCAGGTGCTCGACCTCGACGACCTTGTTGCCCAGGCGTGGAGGCGTCGGGATCTGGATTTCTTCGAAGTCCAGCTTTTTGTACTGCTCTGCCTCGGCAGCCATTTCCTCGTAGCGTTCCAGACGCGCTTTGTTCTTCGCCTGGCGCGCCTTCGGCGAGGATCGTACCCACTCGAGCTCGTTCTTCAGGCGCTTCTGCAGCTTCTGATCCTTCTTGCCAGCAACCTCGAGGCGCTCGGCCTTCTTCTCCAGGTAGGTGGAGTAGTTGCCCTCATACGGGTAGAGCTTGCCGCGGTCGACCTCACAGATCCACTCGGCAACGTTGTCCAGGAAGTAGCGGTCGTGGGTAATTGCCAGGACGGCACCCGGGTAGTTCTGCAGGTGCTTCTCCAGCCACAGGACGGACTCGGCGTCGAGGTGGTTCGTCGGCTCGTCGAGCAGCAGCAGGTCCGGCTCGGACAGCAGCAGCTTCGCCAGCGCGACACGGCGGCGCTCACCACCGGAAAGCTTGGTCACCGGGCTATCGGACGGTGGACAGCGCAGCGCCTCCATCGCCTGCTCAATCTTGGAATCGACTTCCCAGGCGTCAGCGGCGTCGAGCTCCTCCTGGAGCTTGCCCATTTCTTCCATGAGCTCGTCGGTGTAGTTCGTCGCCATCTCTTCAGCGATTTCTTCGAAGCGCTGCTTCTTCTCGAAGATGTCGCCGAGGCCCTCTTCGACGTTCTCGCGAACGGTCTTTTCCTCGTTCAGCGGTGGCTCCTGCAGGAGGATGCCGACCGTTGCGCCGGGATCCAGGAATGCCTCGCCGTTGTTTGGCTGGTCAATCCCCGCCATGATCTTGAGCAGCGAGGACTTACCTGCGCCGTTTGGCCCAACGACACCAATCTTGGCGCCGGGATAAAAGGCCATGGTGACATTGTCCAAAATGACCTTGTCACCGATGGCCCTGCGAACGTTTTTCATCGTGTAGATGAACTCAGCCACGTAAAAACCCCTTTAACTGAAGCGGACATACATCGTTTCACAGGGTACATCAGCGAAAGGTGAACGTGCGCTTTCCAGCGCCAAGCGGCGGCACCGTCGGAGTGTTAGAAGGGTGCGGGACCATCGTCACTTTCAGTACTGCTAGCGCCCACAGCGACCGACTCGAGTTCAGGCGACCGCGGTTGTGGTTCCGTAGCCGCCGCCGAGTCCACCGACGACGCCGACGCCTGCATCTTCATTTGCTCGAAGTAGAACTCGCGCTCCTCCTCCGTCATGAAGTCGACCGCCGTCTTGATCTTCACCGCAGGCTGACCCTCGAGTGTGTGGCCGTTCTCGGTGATCTTCCAGGAGGAGATCTGGTGCATGCCGAGCTCGAACGCGACCTTGTCGGCTTTCAGCACGGTGCGGTACCGGTTGAGTTTCTCGCCCGCGTCGTTAGTTTCTACCCAGGTCTCCGTAACCAACCGGCCGGAGACCATCACCGGCGCGCCACGGAACAGTGAGGTGCGCGCGTTGATGGCGAGCTGGTTCCAACACTCGACGTCGATGTAGAGCTGGTCCGTGTCCTCCCAAATGTCGCGGCCCTGGTTGTCCTGCTCGCCCGTGCGCCGCCTGCGGGAGGACGCGATGCGCATCTTGCACACCGAGTTTCCCGACGCCGGGAACCACTTAAAGTACGGTGCTGCCGTCAAGTTTCCGCATACGGTGACGTTCATCTGGCTCATTGTTGTGTCCTTTCAATTGTTTGCTGAACTGGTACAACTCGGAGCTTTCCAGTGCAGAAACAGAAAAGAAAGGATGCGGCCTTGCAGCCTGTGGATTGATTTTTGGAATTCCACAGATCCCAGGGAATCGTCGATTAGCCCTTGTGCTGCGGGGTATCCGACGTGTACTGTGCGAGCATTTCGTTGTAGGCGCGCCACTCGGCGTCGTCAGTCTCGTCCGCGATGCGGTCGACCTCTGCGGTTTCTGCGCGGTCCTCACGCCACCACAGGATGAACAGCACACCGAACACGATAACAAGCGGGAACGAGCCCGATGCCCAGGCGATACCGCCGCCCACCTTCTGGTCCGCCAGCAGATCCGGGTCCCACGGCAGGAGCAGCGAGCGGTAGAACTCCTCGCCCATCACGGTGTTGAGCTGCATGAGGTACACGCCCATAAAGAGGTGCACCGGCATGGAGATCCACAGCCACAGCAGGCGCGTCTTCGCCGTCACGCGCCCCTCGATGTAGTCCGGGCCGATGAGCTCCCAGAAGTAGAAGTAGCCCGACACCAGGAACACCGCGTTCATGATGACGTGGCCTGCGTGCTCCGAAATCATCAGTTCGTACAGGTCAGTGAACACGTACATGACGTAGAAGAACACCAGGAACTGCACCGCGGACACCGGCGGGTACGTCACGATGCGCAGGAACTTACTGCGCTGGAAGGACTGCGCCCACAGCCGGGGGTTGAACTCCCCGGACGGGTAGGCGTCGATAATGAGCGTCAGCGGCGCGCCCAGCACGAGGAACACCGGCACACCCATCGACAGGATCATGTGGACCGTCATGTGCGCCGAGTAGGAGGCTGGCATGTGCAACCCAATGCCGGAGCACATCGTGACTACGACGGTCGCGCAACCCAGCAGCCACCACGCCGTGCGCCCCTTGGACCATCCGCTCACCCGGCGCGTCAGGTGCAGGTAGTAGACGGCCAGCAGGATCGCGATCACGCTGTAGAGCAGCTCGAAACGCCACAGTCCGACCCAATTCGACCAGGTCAGTGGGTCCTCAAGATTGTAGCCCATCTGGATCTGCATCGGGGTGAGGTTCGGGTCTCGTGGCGGTGGCGGCGGAGTGCGCCCGAGCGTCACCGCAAGGCCGGTCACAGCGGCCATCACTAGCACTTCCACCGCGCCGAGCCGTACGAACGCTCGGCGTTGCGACGGCCCCTCCGTCTCAAGCGCCGGAATCGTCCTCTCGCGGTGCGCATACCCCATCAAACCAAGCAGCAGTATGCCAACCAGCTTGCCCACCAGCACCCAGCCGTAGGCGTAGCGGGTGATGTCGTCCAGGTGCACGCGGATCGCGCCATTAATCACGCCCGACACGGCCATCGCCACGAAGGCGAACAGCGCGATGCGCGAGTATCTGCGCACCGCCGGTGCCAAGTTCGGCCCCAACCTGAAACCGTGCGCCACCAGCGCCATCAGAGCTCCAACCCACACCAGCAGGAATACCAGGTGCCAGATGAAGGAGTTCGTGCCGAAGTCGTGATCGCCACCGGTCGCGGAGTGACCAGTCAGCGCCAGCGGCATAATCGCCAACAACGAGCCGATGAACAACGCCACCTGCGACCACCAACACGACACCCGATACCCAGCCACGGACACACACGCCGCGATCGCCGCGACAATGAGCCAGACGCGGGCGTCAGCAACCTTGTCCAGCGCTAGGGCCCAGGCGTCGACCTCAAACATCACGGTGCTCAACGGCTGGCCTGAGACGTCGGAAAGCACCAGCGGCACCATCACCACTCCGATCAGCGCCAACCCCGCCGACGACGCCGCGCCAGTCCGCGACGCAATCACCCCGTCGACGGTCAGGCGCGCGCCGTTGAGATCCTGTCCCGTCTGCTTCGGCGGCAGCAACCACGCAGAGAAGAGGAAGGACCCGGCAGCCAGCGCGGCCAGTACCCACGCTGCGCCCCGCAGGGCCGGCAGGCCGAACGTCGTCAACACTCCCGGATCCGGAATACCCAACGCCGCGAGCGAGGCGCCCGCGAACATCTCCGAAATCACCCCGGCGATGAGCGCCGCGACGAGCCCCGCCGCAAGATACAACGGAAACGCCGCTTTCACCGCCGACTTTGAGGCAACCTGCGCATTTGACATGCTCACTACCCTACGTTCGAAATCTGCCTGTTCCCAAGTTTTTCGACGCCCACTTCTCCGCCTCCACGTCACAAGTGTGAGCAATAGCTTCTTGCTCAGCCCCACCAGGACTCGGACCTGTCGGGGACAGTTCACTTAAAAGAACGCTGCCATCCACCGTTCGCCGATTCCGCCCCGCGGACAACTGGCATGCCACACCATGTCCGCGGCACCTCTCCCACCTCGCGGATTGGGCAGAACCAACCACTTGCCCTGTCCGCCCCGCGGACACTCAACCGGTGAGACCGGATCGCCAAAGAACTGTCCGCCCCGCGGACACCCTGACCGCACTCTGTCCGCGGCAGCCCTCTCACCAGCAGCTCCAGAAAACCCACCACCAATAAGTGTCCGCCGCGCGGACACCCAACGCAGAGGGTCCGTCGCGAAAGAATGCCACTGTGGATTTACGAGTCCGATTCAGCAGCGCGGCGCTGACGCTGTAGCTTCCCGTGTGCACGGGCGATGCGGTAGAAAGTGCGCAAGCTCGCGAGCTGCAGCCCGCTCTCTTGCGCCTTCTGGTAGATGGCGTCCGCGCTCAGGTCGGGGTGGGCGTCGAAAAGATCGAGGATCTGTTGTACATCTGAATCCGGAATACGTGGGATGTTTCGTTCGCGGTGAGGGATCGGGTTTTCTTTCTTGGGCCTCGGGTTGGCCTGGTAGTAGCGCCTCGAGCGCGAGATCCTCAAAATTTCACACGCACGGCGCATGGAATGGCCGACGCTCATGAGCAGATCCAGGAACTCGTTTTCTTGACGTACACCTTCCTCGTACCGCTTCGTTTCCTCGGGGCTTAGAATTTTTCCGCCGCGTCGGAGGTCCCGCCATTCTTCCTTGGCAGAGACCCCATAGCTTTTCCCAGGACATCGCTAGTGTCCTTCCACAGCTTGGCTTCTTTGCGCAGTCGAGCATTTTCTCGTTTCAGCGCCTCGTATTCTTTGCGTGGCATCGTTACTTCGTCGTTGCTCATGGTTTTCCTTTCGCTTGGGGTCTAGCCAAGATACTGCCACACAGTTAAGGGCAAACCCCCAGGCGCTACGCTGTAGTGCATGGACACACGTGATCGGGATGCGTTGACGGCTGCCAAGTTGTATTACCGCTCGGAGCTGAGTCAGGCGGAAGTCGCTGCAGAGATGGGGTGTTCTCGCCCGACGGTGGCGAAGCTCCTGCAGCACGCGAAGGACCGTGGCTACGTCACTATTGAGGTGCACGACCCGCAGGAGGCGGACGAGATCCTGATCGAGGATCTCACCTCCCGGTACGCGCTGGAGGGTGTGCGGATTGTTCACCCGGCGAACCCATCTGCAGCGATCATGGAGGATCTTGGGGTGGCTGGCGCACGCTACCTGGAGTCGATGCCGTTGGATGGCCTTTCGGTGGGGGTGTCCTGGGGAAAAACGCTGCTCAACATTGCGCGGAATCTACGACCGACGAACATGCGGGCGCGCCAGATTGTGCAGTTGAAAGGTGGGTCGTCGCGTTCCAACCTGGCCACGAATGACTTTGAGACGATCACCGGTTTCTGCACCGCGTTCAACGCGCCCGCGTTAACGCTCCCGCTGCCTGTCATTTTTGAGCGAGTGGAAACTAAGGAGATCGTGGAGCAGGATTCCCACATCGCGGACGTGCTGCAGCAGGGGCGGGAGACCGACGTGGCGGTGTTCACGGTGGGTTCTGTGCGAAAGCAGAGCTTGCTGATGAACCTGGGGTACCTGTCTGAGGAGATGTCGCGGGAGCTGCTCGGCGTTGCGGTGGGTGACGCTTGTTCGCGGTTCTACACGCGGGAGGGGGATGTGGCGTCGAAAAGAATTGATGATCTGACGGTGGGCATTGAGCTCGACGAGCTGCGGGCGAGGCCGCGTCGAGTGCTGGTAGCTGGGGGTTTGTACAAGGCTGAGGCGATTGAGACGGCGCTGTGGATGGGGTTGGCCAGTGATTTGGTGATTGATCAGCCGACGGCGGTTCGGGTGCTGGAGATTGCGAAGACTCGCTAATTGACGCCTTTTCTCCCCCATTTGGGGTGTATTGCACCTCCAATCAGAACATTTGCAAACTTTAGTATTGCCATATGTTCCTAGTGGTCTTAGAGTGGACACCGAAAGGTCAACCAGATACTGCAAAAGGAGTTGCACATGTCCACCCCGACCGTCTCCACCCCGCACATCGTCCCAACCGGACCTATCGCTGAAACCGTCCTCATGCCGGGCGACCCACTGCGCGCGAAGTTCATCGCAGAGACCTACCTGGAAAACCCAGTCCAGTTCAACGCCGTGCGCAACATGCTCGGCTACACCGGCACCTACCAAGGCCACGAAGTTTCCGTGATGGGCTCCGGCATGGGCATTCCGTCCATCAGCCTATACGCCTACGAGCTCATTCATTTCTTCGGTGCAAAGAAGCTCATCCGCGTCGGCTCCTGCGCATGCTTCCAGCCTGACATGAAGCTCTTCGACATCATCGTCGCCTCCTCCGCATCGACGGACTCGCACTTCATCGAGCAGTACGACCTGCCGGGCACCTACGCCCCGACCGCGTCCTGGAAGCTGCTCGAGGCAACCTACAAAGAGTCGCAGAAGCAGGGCGTCGACATCCATGTGGGCAACATCCTGTCCTCCGACGTCTTCTACAACTTCAAGGACGACGTCAACGACCGCTGGGCCAAGATGGGCGTGCTCGGCGTCGAGATGGAATCCGCCGGCCTCTACGCCGTCGCCGCCGAGGCAGGCGTTGACGCGATGGGCATCTTCACCGTGTCCGACGTCATCGGCTCCGGCGAGAAGGCCTCCGCTGAGGAGCGCCAGAACGCGTTTACCCAGATGATGGAGCTGGCACTTCCGCTGGCTGCCGTCTAACCCCAACCCGTCCCCACACGTTTGAAGGAACTCACCATGACATCTCAAACAGTTCAAAAGGCGCTCAGCCCGAAGCGGGCCGTGCCGATCATCCTGTTTACCTTCGTGTTCTCACTGATCATCGATAACGGTTTCAAGTTCATGACCGACTCGATGGGTGAGGCGCTCAACCTTTCCCTCAATGAGGTCAGCTTGCAGGCCTCGCTCGCGGGCGTGATCATCGGCATCGGCGCGGTGGTGTACGCGGCATTGGCTGACGTGGTGAGTATCCGCAAGCTGCTGATGGTCGGTATCACGCTGACGCTGGTCGGCTCGGTCATCGGCTACCTCGGCCAGAACGTGTGGGGGCTGGTCCTGGTCGGCCGCGTGGTGCAGACCACCGGCCTCGCCGCGGCGGAGACGCTCTACGTCATCTACGTGACCAAGCACCTCAGCGAGAAAGACCAGAAGACCTACCTTGGCTTTTCTACCTCCGCGTTCCAGGGCGCAACGCTCTTCGGTGCGCTGACCTCGGGCTACATCGCCACCCATATCTCGTGGACCGCGATGTTCTTGATCCCGCTCATCCTGGCCTTCGCTGTCCCCGTCATCATGAAGACGGTCCCGGAGGAGGCCTCGCTGGAGTCGGGCCACGTCGACTGGCTGGGGCTCTTCCTCATCGCCGTGCTGGCGACCAGCGCCATCATGTTCATGCAAGCGTTCCAGTTTCTGTGGCTCATTCCGCTGGCACTCGCGCTCATCGCGTTCATCGCGCACGTGAAGAAGGGCAAGCGCCCGCTGGTCAACCCGGAGTTCTTCCAGAACCGCGCCTACGTCACCGCCATCATCTTGGTCGCGATTGTCTACTCGGTGCAGCTCGGCTACCTGGTGCTCTTCCCCGCGATGGCGAAGGCTGTCCACGGGCTCAGCGCTGACGACGCCTCCCTGCTGCTCATCCCGGGCTACACCGGCGCCGTCATCGTCGGTGCGCTCTCGGGCAAGATTGGCAAGTTCTTGCCGACGCGCCCCGCGATCTTCACCGCACTCGCCTCCATCACCATCGCGTTGCTGATCCTCGCAGTCGGGATGGAAGCCAGCCCGTGGGTCTTCATGCTTTCCTCCCTGCTCTTCGCCTGCGGTTTCGCCCTGCTGTACGCGCCACTGGTCGCGACGGCAATCGGCAACATCCCCGCTGCGAAGTCGGGTATCGCAATCGGTTTCTACAACCTCACAATCAACGTCGCCGTCCCGCTCGGCATCGCGTACAGCGCGAAGCTGGTGGATCTCGACCTTGGGGTGCCAGGCTTCCTGCCACAAAACTCGGGCAGCTACCCCACCGTCATGCTCATCCTGGCCATCATCGCAGTCGCCGGCACCGCGCTCTATGCAGCGCTCACCGCGCGCATGAAGCAACCGGCTTAACCTGCACACTTTCTACAACTCAAGGAGTTTTTCAACATGCTTACTCGCCAAAATGTCGCCCAGATGATCGACCACACGCTGCTCAAGCCGGAGGCCACCCACGAGGACGTCGCCAAGCTTATCGACGAAGCTTCGCACCTCGGCACGTTCTCCGTCTGCGTCTCCCCATCCATGCTGCCGATCGAAACCCCAGCTGACCTGAAGGTCGCGGTGGTGTGCGGATTCCCTTCCGGCGCTGTCCCAACCGCGGCAAAGGCAGCCGACGCCGCCCACAGTGTTGACAACGGTGCAGACGAGGTCGATATGGTCATCGACCTGGGGGCCGCGAAAGAAGGCAAGTGGGACGTCGTACGCGACGACATCGCCGCAGTAAAGAAGGCGTGCGGCGACAAACTGCTCAAGGTCATTATCGAGTCCGCCGTCCTCACGGACGACGAGATCGTCGCAGCGTGCAAGGCTTCCATGGAGGCCGGTGCCGACTACGTGAAGACCTCGACGGGCTTCCACCCCGCCGGTGGCGCCTCCGCGCACGCCGTGAAACTGATGCGTGAGACCGTCGGCGACAAGCTCGGCGTGAAGGCCTCCGGCGGTATCCGCGACGCCGCCACCGCGAAGGAAATGATTGAGGCTGGCGCGTCCCGCCTGGGCCTGTCCAGCTCCGCTACGGTGCTGGAGGGGTGGAACTAGCAATGGCTACTGATCTTCGTGCACAGGCCGAGGCTTGGATCGCGCAAGATCCCGATCCCGCCACCCGCGAGGCATTAACTGCCGTCCTCGACGACGAGGCCGAGCTTACAAAAGCCTTCGCAGGCCCGCTCCAGTTCGGCACCGCTGGGCTGCGCGGCGAGATTGGCTTCGGCGAGTCCCGCATGAACCAGGCCGTGGTCATGCGCGCCACCGCCGGGCTCTTGGAATGGCTCAAGCAGCAGGTGGACACGCCTCGCGTGGTCATCGGGTGCGACGCCCGCCACGGCTCCGCCAAATTCGCGCAGGCCGCAGCTGAGGTCGTCGCCGGCGCGGGTGGGCACGCCATGCTGTTGCCGCTGGCCCAGCCGACCCCGCTGACTTCCTTCAGCGTGCGCACGCTCAACGCCGACGCCGGCATCATGGTCACCGCCTCCCACAACCCGAAGTGGGACAACGGCTACAAGGTCTACCTCGGCGGGCGCGTCGTCGACGCAGATAACGCCGCCGGCTGCCAGATCATCTCACCTGCCGACGCCGAGATCGCCGCCTGCATCGCCGCCGCACCCGGCGCGACGGAGCTCCCACTGGACACGACCATCGAGCAGGTGGACACCCGCGAGGACTACGTCGCCGCCACCAGCGCGCTTAGCGACCTCGACGACACCCCACCGATCACGATCGTGCTCACACCAATGCACGGCGTCGGTGGCGAACTCGCACGCACCACCCTGGAGGCTGCGGGCTTTGGGGACGTAGTGGGCGTCGAGAAGCAGTGGAAGCCTGACCCTGACTTCCCCACCGTCGCCTTCCCCAACCCGGAGGAAGACGGCGCCCTCGACCTCGCCGTAGAGAAGGCGAACGAGGTCAACGCGGACGTCATTATCGCCCTCGACCCCGACGCCGACCGCTGCGCAGTCGCAGTCCCGGCGCGCACCGCCCCGAGCGCGGGCACCCCGCTGGGCAACGGCTGGGTGAAGCTCTCCGGCGACGAAACCGGCGCGCTGATCGGCGAGTACGTGGCGTCGCGTGCGCAGGGCGGCTCGACGGCGTGCTCGATTGTTTCGGGCAGGCTGCTCGGCAAAATCGCGGCAGCCCACGGGCTGGATCACGCGACGACGCTCACCGGGTTCAAGTGGATCGGGCGCACCCCGCAGCTCGTGTTCGGCTACGAGGAAGCAATCGGCTACTGCGTCGACCCAGCGCACGCCCGCGACAAGGACGGCATGTCCGCCGCGGTGATCGTCGGCTCGATCGTGGCGCAGCTCAAGGCGCGCAACATGAGCGTGCTCGAGCAGTTCGACGCCCTGGCCAGCAAGTACGGACTGTACCGCACCCAGCCGCTGACCTTCCGCGTCGACGACCTCTCCCTCATCAGCGACGCCATGCAGCGCCTCCGCGCGCACACCCCGACGGAGCTCGCCGGCTCTGAGGTTGTCGAGTACGTCGACCTCAACAACGGCTACGGCGCCACCCCAGGCACCAACGGCATCCTGATCCGCACCGCGGACAACGACCGCGTAGTCATCCGCCCGAGCGGCACCGAACCGAAGCTGAAGTGCTACCTCGAGGTCGTCCTGCCAGTAGAAACAGGCGAAGCACCTGACTGGGCCGCCGCCGACGCCCGCCTGGCCACCATCAGCGACGCCACCCGCGCGCTGTGCGGAATCTAACTGCGCTATACTATCGAAGGCTTGGGCGCCGATTTGTCGACGCCCAGCTCAGCCTCCATAGCTCAGTGGATTAGAGCAACCGGCTTCTACCCGGTGTGTCGCGGGTTCGAATCCTGCTGGGGGCACTTTTTCATCACCCCCGCTGCCTGTCGTTTTGCCTGGTGGCGGGGGTGTTTTTGTTTGTATGGTGGGTTTTGAAGAAAGGAGCCACAATGAGATTTACCCTCCTCGGAGCCGGAACCGGCATCATCACCACCCTTGCAGGCGCCAACCCCCTTTTCGCCCTCGCCTTCCTTGCCGTCGGTTACGGCATCGACAAGAACAAAAAGACAGCGTAACCATGCACCCCATCATTATCGATGAGCTGACAAGGGCGCGCCTATGGCACGTTCCGGAATGTGCCGAGCGCTGCGGCGTCACCCCTGCCACGTGGCGCGCCAGCCGCCCCGGCAGTCCCGTAAAGAACAGCCCACGAACAAAACAACATCACTCGTAGCACACTCGTATGTGCTGGTAGGATAGCGGTCTATTAGGTTCGAGTACCGGTGGGGATCCTGAAGGCTCTCTAAAAGTTGGTGATCACTATGTCCAATATTCTTGACGTCGGCCAGTATGTGACTGAGCTCATTCCCGGCGTTGACAAGATGAAGCTCTACAAAATCTGCTTCTTTTCCCAAGGCTGGCACCTTGCCTGGACCGGAATGCCATTATTTGAAGAAGAGCTGCAAGCTTGGGCAAAAGGACCCGTCCCCTATGACCTCCGCCGCAGTACAGAAAACGTTGCGCGTGGCTGGACCATTCCAGATGTTCCTGGAGGAGATTCTTCAACACTTTCGTCATTTGCCCGAGCAACGATTGAAAGCGTTGTGAACTTCTACGGCTCGCTGACATCCGCAGAGTTGTCAGACATGAGCCACGGTCGAGCTTGGCAAGAAGCACGCAGCAACGCAGTTGAGGGCGCACATTGTAACAGCGCTTTGAGCATGACCACGATGCGCGAAGAGTTCACGGAGTTGCTCCAGTCAGGACATTCTGTCCCAGACTCGCCTTCCCTGCCAGACGTGGATCACCTTCCTAGCTTCGATCATCTGCTTGCCACTGCACATGAAGTCGAAGCGGAATGGCACAACACCCTTTCACTCCTCGCGGACCGGTAATCAACGCAATTGTCTGACCACAGTGAAGCTTCCAGATTGCAGCTTTTAGCTCAAATGCTCGTGGAGTTGGCGTGCGCAGTGAATCAAGGCTGCGGGGATCGTGTAAACGCGAACGGAGAACCGGAGAGTTATCTTGGATTTACTGTGGACCGGGCTTCTTTGGAAAGTGCAGTTTACGCCCCGTTCCAGTTATTCAGCGGCCAGCCCCGGTACGCCTCGGTGTTTGATAGAGGAGCCGCGCTGACCGTTCATATAGCCAATAACCATCCGTTTGCCGATGGCAACAAGCGCACCGCACTTATCGTTGGGCTCACTTATCTGCGCTTGTTTTCGGTTCATGTCCGAGAGCCAGAGGGCAAGGGACCTGATTTAGCCGCAGGCGAAGAAGGCGCCCGACTGATGGAGTACATCGTTACACATGCCGCGGATTTGGATTCGGTCATCGCACACACCAGCCGCGCATTTCAACGATGGGCCGACATTGATGGTCTAGCGCGACGCTACCGACAAAAATAGCATTGCCCCCGATGTACCATGGCGCCATGTCCGTCTTAATGTCTTCCGCTCAGGCCCGCGAGTTGCTGGCCGCAGCGCATGAAACTGAGGAACGCACCCGGGAGAAACCGGCCGTTCCTTGGGGGTGGATCTTGTGCGCGGCGGTCTGCTTCGGGGCGAGCCTGCCGCTGATCTTTGTTCTCGACCAGTTTTGGCCGTTCCTCCTGTTTGTGCCATGTATCGGGTGCATCATTGTTATCGAGCGCCGCAGGTCAAACGGCGTGCGCTCAAGCATCCGACAGCCGGTCAAAGAGGACCCAAAAATGTCGTTTCTTCCCTTCGGCGTGTACTTCCTCTGCATATCGCTCTTGCAGGTCGCCCCGCTTCAGAACAAGGTGTTCTCGAGTCTGCTCGGCGCGTTCGCGACCGTCGTTTTCGTCGTTACGTACGCGAGGAGCTGGAGGAACAATGCCTGATATTTTGTTGCAACCCTCGTGCTTGAGCATCTGCGCCGCACTCTTTGCCGCCGAGGCCACCACCAGCGACGTCGGCGCCGCGGAGAACAAGGAGATGCACCCCAAGCGACTGCGCACCCTCACTCAGCTAGAGAGCGACGCCTACCTCACGGCCATCAACGCACTCAAAGAAGCCGGCTACGTGTCCCTCTTTACGGACCGCAAGGCGAACCCGGACAAGAACGTGGACTGGGTCTCTCTGACCGCTACCGGTGCCCGCGCATACCAGGACGGCGTGACCTCGCGCGCGACGACGTCTTCCGTCTCCTCCGCCTGCGGCGCGCCCAGGTTCAGGCGCAGCCCGGACTCCTCGACGGAGATATCGAACTGCTCGGGTAGCTCCGGAAGCTCCGGCAGGTCAGCATTGTCGGCCATCTACGCCTCCGGCAGCTGCGCCAGGCGCGCCGTCACACGTGCGAACTCTTCCTTCGCAACCTGCTGGCGCACCTTGATCTTCTCAACGACCTGCTCCGGCGCGTTCGCCAGGAACTGCTCATTGCCGAGCTGACGGCCAGTGGTATCGAGCTCCTTCTCCGCCGCCGCGAGTTCCTTCTCCAGGCGCTTGCGCTCGGCCGCAACGTCGACGGTGCCGGAGGTGTCCAGCGCCACGTCGAGCGTCGCCTGACTCAGGCGCATCTCAATGCTTGCCGACGCCGCAAAGTCCTCAGCAGGCGCCTCCACCCGCGCGATATCGCGGATAACGTTTTCCAGCCCAGCCAGGTCCGCCTTGGCAAAGTCAAGCTTCGCCGGCACCTTCTGGTTCGGCTTCACACCCTGGTCAGCGCGGAAGCGACGCAGCTCAGTAATCAGCTTGATCGCATCCTGGATCCTGCGGCGCGCCACATCATCCGTTTCGACGCCACCATTGGTGTCTTCCGCAGTCGGCCATGGTGCCTGCGTCACCGAAGGCTGCTGCGTCAACGCGGTCCACAGGACCTCGGTGATGAACGGCATCGTCGGGTGCAGCAGGCGCAGCACCACGTCGAGCACGCGGCCGAGCACGATCTGCGTGATGCGCCCCTGCGCGGTCTCGCCCTCGCGCGGAATCTGGGTCTTTGCGATCTCCAGGTACCAGTCACACAGCTCATCCCACGCGAAGTGGTAGAGATCCTCGTTCGCCTTCGCGAACTGGTAGTCGTCCAAGTAGGTGTCGACCTTCGCGCGGACTTCCTCCGCGCGGTCCAGGATCCAGCGGTCGGCGTCCGTCAGCTCCTCGCGGGCCGGCAGCGGACCAACCGCTGCGCCGTTCATCAGAGCGAAGCGGGTCGCGTTGTACAGCTTGGTGGCGAAGTTACGCGCGGACGTGGCGTTGTCCTCACCGATCGGCAAGTCCACGCCCGGGTTCGCGCCGCGCGCAAGGGCGAAGCGCAGCGCGTCAGCGCCGTAGCGCTCGACCCAATCCATCGGGTCGATGCCGTTGCCCAGGGACTTCGACATCTTGCGGCCCTTCTCGTCGCGCACCAGGCCGTGCAGGTACAGGTCCGTGAACGGGATGATCGGACGGCCGTCAACCCCCTCGCCGAGGATCTCCGGGGTGTTCTTTCCAGCAAAGGTGCCGAACATCATCATGCGCGCGACCCAGAAGAACAAAATGTCATACGCGGTAACCAGCACGGACGTCGGGTAGAACTTCTCCAGATCCGGCGTCTTTTCAGGCCAGCCGAGCGTCGAGAACGGCCACAGCGCAGAGGAGAACCAGGTATCCAACACGTCCGGGTCCTGGGTGTAGCCAGCCGGCGGCTCCTCGTCAGGGCCGACGCAGACCACTTCGTCATTCGGTCCGTACCAGATCGGGATGCGGTGGCCCCACCAGAGCTGGCGCGAAATCGTCCAGTCGTGCATGTTGTCCACCCAGTCGAAGTAGCGCTTCTCCATCGACGCCGGGTGAATCTTCGTATCGCCGTTGCGGATCGCATCGCCGGACATCTTCGCCAGCTCTTCAACCTTGACGAACCACTGCAGGCTCAGGCGTGGCTCAATCGGTTCACCGGAGCGCTCCGAGTGGCCCACCGAGTGCACGTACGGGCGCACCTCCTTGACGATGCGCCCCTGCTCCGCCAGCGCCTCGCGCACCGCCACGCGCGCCTCTTCGCGGCTCATACCGTCAAACTTGGTGCCGGTATCGGCGATGTGGCCGGTCTCGTCCATGATGATCGGCATGTCCAGGTTGTGACGCAAGCCCATCTCGTAGTCGTTCGGGTCGTGCGCAGGCGTGATCTTCACCGCGCCGGTGCCCAGTTCCATATCGACGTAATCGTCGGCAATCACCTGAATCTTCAGGTCATCGCGGAACGGGTGATCGAACTCCTGGCCAACCAGGTCCGTGTAGCGCTCGTCGTCCGGGTGGACGGCAATAGCGACGTCGCCAAGCATGGTCTCAACACGGGTCGTGGCAACGACCAGGTGCGGCTCGTCGTCGTTGAGCGAGCCGTAACGGATGGAGACGAACTCGCCCTCAACGTCCTTATAAACGACCTCAATGTCGGACACCGCGGTCTCCAGCACCGGCGACCAGTTCACCAGGCGGTAGTCGCGGTAGATCATGCCCGCGTCGTAGAGCTGCTTGAAGATTGTTTGCACTGCGCGCGAGAGGCCGTCGTCAAGCGTGAAGCGCTCGCGCGACCAGTCCACGGAGTCACCGATAGCCCGCATCTGCGTGGTGATGGTGCCGCCGTACTGGTGCTTCCACTCCCACACCTTGTCCACGAACTCTTCGCGGCCATAGTCGTAGCGGTCCTTGCCCTCCTCGGCCTTCAGCTTCGCCTCGACCTTCGTCTGCGTAGCGATGCCCGCGTGGTCCATACCCGGCAACCACAACACCTCGTAGCCCTGCATGCGCTTGCGGCGCACCATAACATCAATGAGCGTGTGGTCCAGGGCGTGGCCCATGTGCAGCTGCCCCGTCACATTCGGCGGGGGCAGCACCACAGAATAAGCAGGCTTGTCCGAGGAAGCGTCAGCGGTGAAGTATCCCTTCTCCACCCAGCCCTCGTACAAAGCCTGCTCGTGTTCGCCGGGCTCCCAAGACTTCGGGAGCGCATCGGCTCGGTTCTTGCCTACCAAATGTTCAGTCGCGTCAGTCACGGTTGACTATCTTAGCCATCAACCTCCGGTAGGCGCGACCGGTTAGAAAAGCTTGGAGGCAATCTCCCACTCGCCGCGCATCGCTTCGACGTTCTTGTCGATGCGCTCGCGCTGGAAGTCGCTGATCTCCAGCCCCTCGACGACCTCCCACTTGCCCTCGCGGCCGATCACCGGGAAGCCGAAAAGCAGCCCCTCCTCGACACCGTACTGGCCGGTGGAAGGCAGCGCTGCCGTCGTCCACTTGCCGTTGGTGCCGTTGACCCAGTCACGCATGTGGTCAACTGCCGCCGAAGCAGCCGAGGCCGCCGAGGACTTACCGCGAACCTCGATGATCTCACCGCCGCGCTTGGCAACGCGCGGGATGAACTCGTCGACGTACCAATCGCGGTCCAGCTTGTCGGCAATCTTCTCGCCGCCGACCTCAGCGAAGGTCACATCCGGGAACTGAGTATCCGAGTGGTTGCCCCACACCACCATCTTTTCAATTGTCGACGACGGCACCTCCAGCTTCTGGCCCAGCATGGACAGTGCACGATTCTGGTCCAGTCGCATCAAGGCATTGAAGCGCTCGGCAGGGACATCCGCCGCGGCCTTCGCAGCGATACGCGCGTTCGTATTCGCAGGGTTGCCCACGACGAGCACCCGGATATCGTCCGCAGCGCCAGCGTTGATGGCCTTGCCCTGCTCGACGAAGATCTTGCCGTTCGCGGTGAGCATGTCCGCGCGGGACTCGCCCTTACCGCGTGGCTTCGCGCCAACCAGGAACGCGGCGTTTGCGCCCTCGAATGCCTTGAACTGGTCATCGGAAACGTTGATACCAGTCACCAGTGGGAAGGCAGAGTCGTGCAGCTCCATCGCGGTACCCTCCGCCGCGCGGACAGCTGCCGGGATCTCTAGCAACGTCAGCTCGACCGGCTGATCCGCACCAAAGACGTCGCCGGAGGCAATACGCCACAGCAGGGAGTACGCAATGTTGCCTGCTGCGCCGGTGACAACGACTTTAACGGGAGTGGAAGAATGGTGTGACATAGAAAAACCTCGGGTCAATAGAGTGCGGTACCTGACATTCAAAGTATAGGTAGTACAACCGACACACTACCCCCGAAATCGTGCATACCCTCCCCCCTTTAGGCCTAAAAGGCATAGTAAGGCAAACAAATTCCCGTTTTACACGGTGCAAATTCTCAAATGGGGGCATCATAGAGAAAAGTAGATGTCACCAATGAGCCAACATTCACGCACGCGTAGTAATTCAGGAGCGGATACAACGATGGATTTCCCCACCGACCCCACCTCGGCGAGTATCAAAGCACCTGAACCAGATATCAACGCAGAAATCGACAGTGTTGTTGACATCGCCCTCGACATGTTCGCCCGCGGCGGCTTCTCCCAAACAAAGCTGGGTGCCATCGCAAAGGAAACCGGCATGTCGAAAAGGATGATCCATTACCACTTCAGCGACAAAAAGGGCCTCTACGCAAAAACGATCAGGCGCGCGCTCGACCGCCTGGCTCCACCCGAAGAGATCCTGCAGCGCTCCTACGCAGTCCCAGTTGATGGCATGCGCCGCTTCGTAGACAGCATGTTCCACTCCTTCCAGGACAACCCTGAGGCAGTTCAGCTGCTCATTCGTGAGCGGCTCGAGCCGGTCCTCGAGGACGCCTCGGCGGACATTGTGCACGGCCGCAGCGAGATCACGCTGCACGTCGAGCGCCTCCTGCTCGTGGGCCAAGACGCCGGCGCCTTCCGGCCGGGGATCTCCGCCGATGACGTACTCGCCCTGCTCACGGCGCTAAGCACGCTGCGGGTATCGGGCAACGCGGCGTCGATAATTACGAGCCACCTCGACCTCGACGAGCCGCGGAACGTCGAAGGGATGCGGCGCATGGTTATTGATACCGTGCTGGCGTTTTTGACGTCCAACATCGCGCCCTCGGGCTACGAAAGCTACCTCGAGGCCACTCCCCTGCCGGACAGCGAAGGCACCGGCGCCAGCGACGACCTCTACGACATCTACTAGCTGCGACTCGGCAGCCTTACGCCGAGCGCTGCCCTTCCGCTTCCACGAACTGCGGCTCTGCAGCGCCCCGCACCACGTCGCCGTTGATGACGACTTCGCTGACGTTCTCGCGGTCGGGCAGGTCGTACATGATGGGCACGAGCACTTCTTCCATGATGGCGCGCAGGCCACGGGCGCCAGTGTTGCGCTCGGCAGCGCGGTCCGCGATCTCCTCGAGGGCATCCTCGGTGAGCGTGAGCTGGGCGCCGTCCATCGAAAAGAGGCGACTGTACTGCTTTACCAGTGAGTTCTTCGGCTCGGTGAGTACGCGCACCATGGCGTCGCGGTCGAGGTTCTCCACGTTCGCGATGATCGGCAGGCGCCCAATGAACTCAGGGATGAGGCCGAACTTCACCAGGTCACCCGGCTGCACCTGCGCCAGCATGTTGGCTTCGTCGCGCTCCTGCTTCGAATCGATCTCCGCCCCGAATCCGATGCCCTTCTTGCCCACGCGCTCCGCAATCACCTTGTCCAAGCCCGCGAACGCACCGGCGACGATGAACAGGATGTTCGTCGTATCAATCTGGATGAACTCCTGGTTCGGGTGCTTGCGCCCGCCCTGCGGCGGCACGGACGCGACCGTGCCCTCCAGGATTTTCAGCAGTGCCTGCTGCACGCCTTCGCCGGACACGTCGCGGGTAATCGAGGGGTTCTCGGACTTGCGGGAGATCTTGTCTACCTCGTCGACGTAGATGATGCCGTGCTGCGCCCGATTAACGTCGAAGTCCGCGGCCTGCAGCAACTTCAGCAAGATGTTTTCGACGTCCTCTCCGACGTACCCCGCCTCGGTGAGACTGGTGGCGTCGGCAATTGCGAATGGCACGTTGAGCATCCTGGCAAGCGACTGCGCGAGGTACGTCTTGCCGGAGCCCGTCGGCCCCAGCAGCAAGATATTCGACTTCGCGATCTCCACTTCCTCATCACGCTTGCGGTTCGTTACATTCTCCGACTCCGCCCGGATGCGTTTGTAGTGGTTGTACACCGCCACCGCGAGCGTGCGCTTCGCCGAGTCCTGCCCGATGACGTACTGGTCCAAAAACTTGGTGATCTCACTTGGCTTCGGCAGCCGATCCGCAGCCTCATCCTGCTCAGCCTGCGCCCCGCCGAGTTCTTCCTCGATGATTTCGTTGCACAGCTCGATGCACTCATCACAGATGTAGACTCCGCCACCGGCAATGAGCTTGCGAACCTGCTTCTGCGTCTTGCCGCAAAAGGAGCACTTCAACAGGTTTGAGGTGTTTTGGGATGTTGCCATAGATGCGTTGGACTCCAGCTTCTTCGTCTCGCCTAAGGGTTGACCTTAGAGCTTAGCGGGTGCGTCAAACTCACACACTCTCGCACGTTGTCGCGCATTGTGGCGATCAAGGGCACAATGGAGCGCATGACGCATATACATACTGTGGAATACGGCAATAAAGACAACACCAGCACCGTGGTGCTGCTCTCCTCCATCGCGACGACGCACGAATCCTGGTCGAAGCAGATTCCTGAGCTGGCGAAGCACCACCGTGTCATCGCGGTCGATCATCGCGGGCACGGCGGCTCCGACGTCGCCCAGGTGGCTCCTGGCTCCGCAACCGTGAAGCTGCTTGCGCAGGATATCTTGAGCGCGCTCAACCGTGAGGGGGTCGACCGCTTCAGCGTTGTCGGCCTCTCCCTCGGCGGCGCCATTGCGCAGTATCTTGCGGCGTACAGCGGGCGCGTGGAGAAGGCTGTCTTCGCTTGCACCGCGACTTACCTCGGTGGCAATGAGCAGTGGGACGAGCGCACGCGCATCGCACGGGAGGAAGGCATGGGCCCCATCGCCGACATGCTCATTCCTAACTGGTTCACCCCAGCATTTATCGACGCCCACCCAGGGGAAGTCGAGCGCATCCACGACATGGTCAGCGCCATCGACCCCGAGGGCTACGCCCAAAACGGCGATGCCTTGGCAAAGTGGGACTTCGCTTCCCACCTGGATCAGATCACCTGCCCAGTGCTGACCATCGCGGCCACCGGCGACGCCGGTACCGGCCCGGACAAACTGGCCGAAATCGCCGACGGCGTCGCAGGCCCCGTGGAGTCTGTGGTCATTGAGCCGGGCTCGCACCAGGTGCCCATCGAGAACCCTGCTCCGTTCAATGAAGCGCTGCTGAAGTTTTTGGGCTAAGATTTGTCGGCTACGCTAGACGCAGAAGTCTGTCAGAAAGGATCCCCTAGTGATGAACACCCGGCCCAAACTTGTGCTTGCCGCACTCTTGACGTGCACGACGCTGTTGGCCGGGTGTAACTCGTCGCCGGAGGATCGTTTGGCGGAGCCTGAGATCTCGTTCCCGGCGAAGGAGACGTCGACAAGCCCGGCGCTGGACGATGATGACGAGGACGCGACCGAGACCGAGACGTCCACCTCGACAAAGACATCGACGAGTACCTCGAAGAAGAGCTCAAGCTCGTCTAGCTCCTCGAGTTCTTCGAAAAAGTCGAGCTCTTCTGCCTCCTCTAGCGATGATGACAGCGACGAGCCCGCGCCGGTACAGCCTGCCGAGCCCGCCCCACAGAACGGCGCGACGTGCGCGTGGCCGAAGCAGGGCCAGCAGTCAGCGAGCGACGAATACAGCACCTTCTGCGACGGCGACTGGGCCCGCACCGTGATGCCGAACGGCCAGGAGTACTTCTGGGCTTCCAACGGCAACTCTTGGGCATCCGTTGACCCCGTCGGCGAGCACGAAGGCAACGCTTGCTGGGACCGTAAGGACTTCACCTCCGCACCGGCCGCGGTGCGCGACGCGGTCCCGTACTGCCCTTAAGCCTGCAGCACCTCCGCTGGCTTCTTGACGACGACCGGCTTCGCGGCCGGCGCTCGCAGCCCTACCAGGGCGACCGCACTCAGCACGAACACGCCTGCTGCAACGATGTAGAGTCCACGTGGCCCCAGCCCGGCCTCGGCGAGGTAGCCGATGAGCAGTGGTCCGCAGACCGAACCAACTCGCCCCACAGCCAACGCCACTCCAACGCCGGTCGCCCGCAAGTGCGTCGGGTAGGACGCCGGAGTCACGGTGTACATGCCAGTAACGCACGCGTTCAGCAACATACCAACCAGTACGCCCAGCGGGAACGCCACCAACGACGCGCCCGCGGAGAAGATGAAGGCCACCAACGCGCCCGCGCCACCGATGGCGAAGGCGATGAGCAGCACGCGGGCGTCAACACGCGTGGTAATCACTCCGAAGATCAGCGAGCCGATCGTGCCGCCGAACGCGATCATGATGCCGCCGAAAATACCCTGCTGCGCGGACAGTCCCAGTTCATTGAGCAACTTGGGCGTCCAGGAATTAGCAAAAGCAAAACCAAAGCTGATCAGCGAAAATGCGATCCAGATCCGTACAGTCGTCGACAGCCATGCAGGGGAGACGATTGCGCGCAGGGCGCCCGAGGCGGAAGCCGGGGCGCTCGTCTGGGCCGGAACCACTGCTCCTCCGTGCCCAATGCGGCGTGCGATACGCTCAACGCGCGCAGCGTCACCACGGCTTGCGAGCACGTCCACCGACTCCGGCAGCAACGCCGTTGCAAGCACCAGCGCCACGGCAGACAGAGCCGCGCCCACGAAGAAGATCCAGTGCCAGCCGTGGCTCTCCACAACCTTGGACGCCAGCACGCCGCACAGCGTCGCTCCAACGCCGTACCCCGACGCGTAGACCGCCATCGCCAGCCCACGGAACCGGTCGTTAGAATACTCACTGACCAGCACCGTCACGCACGCGAGCACGCCGCCCACGCCCACACCAGTGACGAAGCGCCACGCGATAAACGCCGCGGTACTCCCCGCGAAGCCCGACAGGAGCAAGCCCACGGTGTCAATCAGCAGCGCCACAAGAATCACGTTTCGACGCCCCCATCGATCCCCCGCAGGCCCAAAGACCGCCGCGCCGACACCAACGCCGAGCAGCGCCGCCGACAGCACCCAACCCAGCAGGGACGAGCCGATCGCGAACTCCTCCGCCAGGTGCGGCGCCGCAAATGCGGTTGCGACGAGGTCATAGCCGTCAAGGGCGTTCAAATAGGTAATGACGGCAATGATCAGCCACTGGTACGGGCTCATCGGCCGAGTGTTAATGGAGGTTCTAATATCCACCGCGGTCTTTCCTTTATCTTCACGTGTCGTGTTTTCGCAGATGTGTGAAGAATGTACCGCACGGTCTGTCTATTCGCGCCCTTTTATTCACGCTTTGTCAAGCACACAAAAAGACGCCACCCGGTTACCCGTGGTGGCGTCGACAAGCGATCAGAAGTTAGCCGTTCAGCTTGCGGTAATCAAAGACCTGGTCGATGATGCCGTACTCGACAGCTTCCTGCGCGGTAAGGATCTTGTCGCGATCCGTATCAATACGGACCTGCTCCGCAGTGCGACCGGTGTGGTGCGCGAGTGTGTCCTCCATCAGGCGACGCATGCGCTCGATCTCATTGGCCTGGATCTCAAGGTCAGAAACCTGGCCCTGGGTACCCTGCGTCGCGGGCTGGTGGATCAGCACCCGCGAGTTCGGCAGCGCAGCGCGCTTCCCCGGCGCACCAGCGGCAAGGATGACCGCCGCAGCGGACGCAGCCTGGCCGAGGCACACCGTTTGCACGTCCGGGCGGACGTACTGCATCGTGTCGTAAATCGCCATCAGCGCGGTAAACGAGCCACCCGGCGAGTTGATGTACATCGTGATGTCGCGATCCGGGTCCTGGGACTCCAGCACCAGCAGCTGCGCCATGATGTCATTCGCGGAGGTGTCATCGACCTGGGTGCCCAGGAAGACGATGCGCTCCTCGAAAAGCTTGCCGTATGGGTCGATCTGCTTCGTGCCGAAGGAGGTCTCCTCCAAGAACTGCGGCAGCACGTAGCGGGAGGAAGGCATTTGGAAAGACATACGTAAATTCTCCTGTCTACTTAGTTGCTGATCGAGCCCTGAGCGCTCTCAATAACGTGGTCCACGATGCCGTACTCCATCGCCTCTTGGGCCGTGAACCAACGGTCACGGTCGGAATCCTTCGTAATCTGCTCGAAAGTCTGGCCGGTATGCTCAGCGATAAGCTGGGCCATCTCGCGCTTCGTCGCAGCGAACTGCTCAGCCTGAATAGCAATGTCGGCAGCAGTACCGCCAACGCCTGCGGACGGCTGGTGCATCATAATCCGAGCGTGCGGAAGCGCGTAACGCTTGCCCTTCGTGCCGCCAGAGAGCAGGAACTGCCCCATCGACGCCGCCAAGCCCATGCCGTACGTAGCAATATCGCACGGCGAGTACTTCATCGTGTCATAAATCGCCATGCCGGCAGTCACGGAACCACCCGGGGAGTTGATGTACAGCGAAATGTCGCGAGTTGGATCCTCCGCGGACAGCAGCAAGATCTGCGCGCACAGCTTGTTCGCAATTTCGTCGTCAACCTGCTGGCCCAGGAAAATAATGCGCTCGCGCAGCAGGCGCTCATAGACAGAATCACCCAAGTTCATGCCCTGCGATGGGGATGTCATAAAAATGGCTCCTTCGTGGTTCAAACTCTTTTATGTAGCGTCAACAATGCCACCACCCTACTCCGATAGTCCACTTTGCACGGGGTTGTTCGCTGATGGCGTACACGTACGTTGTGAACCCGTAGTGAATGGCGAAACGCCCCGGCGTAGGCGCAACGCGTGCGCATCGCCGGGGCGTTTCAACTCAAGATTTAGTCTTCGGAAGCCTCTGCTTCTTCCTCTTCAACCTCACCGAAGTAATCGTTCGGGTCGACGGTCTCGCCCTTGTCGTCCTTCACGGACACGCGGCAGATCGCGGTAGCGAGTGCCTTGCCGCGGCGGACGTCTGCGAAGAGGTTACCGATCTGGCCTGCCTGCTGCAGCTGCGCCACGAACTGATTCGGGTCCATGCCGTAGGACTGCGCGGTGAACAGGATGTGGTCGGTCATCTCCTGCTGGGAAACCTCAGGCTCCTCCTGGTCAGCAACAGCGTCCAGGAACAGCTGGGTACGGACAGCGGACTCAGCCTGCTCGTGGTTCTTCTTGTCGAACTCCTCGCGGGTCATGCCCTGTGCCTCGAGGAACTGTGCGACAGCAGCCTCGTCGTGTGCCAGCTGGCCGAGCATCTGGTGGAGCATGTTGTGCTCCTGCTCCTCGACGATGGACTTCGGAAGCTCGAACTTCGTCTCCTCGAGCGCTGCCTTCAGTACCTCGTCGCGGATGTCAGCTGCCTGCTGGGTCTTCTTGTCCTCAGCGAGCTGCTCCTTGGTGGATTCGCGCAACTCCTCAGCGGTGTCGAACTCGGAGGCCATCTGAGCGAACTCGTCGTCAAAGTCAGGAAGCTTGCGCTCCTTCGACTGCTGGACGTGCACCTTGATGGTGGCTTCCTTGCCCTTGTGCTCGCCGAACTCGATCGTCGCTGTGAACTCGTTGTCCTCGCCGGTCTTCATGCCGCGCAGCGCGGTGTCGAGGCCCTTGATCAGGTCGTCCGAGCCGATCTGGTAGGTCAGGCCCTCAGTGGAAGCCTCCTCAACCTTCTCGCCGTCAACCTCAGCGTGCAGGTCGATGACTGCGAAGTCGTCGGTCTTCATCTTGCGCTTGGTGTCCTTGAGCTCGCCGAAGCGCTCGCGGAGCTGGTCGATCTCCTTGTCGACGTCCTCGTCGCTGACCTCGAGGGCCGGAACAGTGACGTCAATCTTGGAGAAGTCAGGGACAGTAATCTCTGGGCGAACGTCGACCTCAGCGGTAAACTCGACGACGTCGTTGTCCTCGATCTTGGTGATGTTGATCTCTGGCTGACCGATCGGGTTCAGGCCATTTTCCAGGACAGCCTTCTCGTAGCGGGTTGGCAGCATGTCGTTGACAACCTGCTCCAGGATCGGGCCACGGCCGAAGCGGGCGTCGATCAGCTGGCGAGGAGCCTTACCGCGACGGAAGCCAGGAATGTTGACCTGCTGCGCAATTGACTTGTACGCCTGGTCGATTTCCTTGCCGAGCTCATCGAAAGGAACGCTGACGTCCAACTTGACACGAGTCTCACTGAGCTTGTCGACGGAAGTCTTCACGGATTACTCCTGTAATTAATCGGGTAAATTGTACGGATATGTAAACAAGCCCGCTATTTCTAGCGGGCTTGTTGATGTCGGGGCGACAGGATTTGAACCTGCGACCCCCTGCTCCCAAAGCAGGTGCGCTACCAAACTGCGCCACGCCCCGCGAATGATTGCTCATTGCGACGTTGGCAACTATAACCATGCCCCAGAGCAATACGCAAATCCACAGGACAGCACGTCTTTTGAAGCCGAACGGGCACGCAAACAAAAACGCGGCTACACATCCTGTGTAACCGCGTCCTTTTTACTACTTGGAGGGAATGACGGGAATCGAACCCGCGTCTTCAGCTTGGAAGGCTGAGGTATTAGCCACTATACGACATTCCCACTTCACCAAAAGGTGATGGGCGCAAGTGTAACCCACCGCCCACTTTGAGACAAAACCACCCGCTTAGCGTGGAACTTTCTCCCGACCACGTGCGTTGCACGTTGTAAGTACTGATAATTTGTGGCCGATCCCGAAGGAGCTTTCCCTCACTATGAACCTCATTTTGATCCTCGCTATCGTTGGCGCCGCGGTGTACCTGATAAAGAGCCGCCAGAATGGCGCGACCAACCAGCGCGAACAGCTCCAGCTCGAGGACGCGATTGCGGACGCACGCCGCTGGACAGAGCGACTTGGCTCCCAAGTCCTTACTATTTCCGGTACCGACGCCGCTTCGACCCAGGCGATCGCCGACGCCTCTGAACGCTACAACGCAGCAAGTGGCGCGCTGGGCCAGGCGACCACACCGAAGCAGGCTATGCTCGCTCGCGAATCTGCCCTGGAAGGGCTGCACTATGTCAACGCAGCGCGCGAGATTATGGGGCTGCCTGCCGGTCCTGACCTTCCGGAACTGGAAGGCCAGCGTCGCGCGGGCCGGGTGACCGAGGAGCGAACGATCCGCCAGGAAGACGGCACCACCGTCACCGCATCCCCGTACGCTTCTGAGCGCACCCCGAACTACTACCCTGGCGGCGTTGTCGCCGGCCGCCCAGTACCGGCCGGCTGGTACTCCACCGCCTGGTGGGCTCCAGCGATGATGACTGGCATGTGGGCTGCAAGTTCGATGATGTTCTACTCCGCGATGTTCGCAGGTATGGCCGGCACACCATCGCCTGAGGCCTTCGCAGCGGGTGACTTCGGGGACGCCGGCGCAGGCGACTTCGGCGATATGGGAGATGCTGGAGACATCGGTGATGCCGGGGAGATGGGCGATATGGGCGACGTCGGCGGCGAGGGCCTGTTCGGTGACGGCGGCCTCTTTGGGGATGGCGGTGGCTTCGACTTCGGGGGATTTGACTTTTAGTCCAGGCCAGTGCGCTAGAATGCCTACCGTTTAGCACCCCACCGCTGAAGGAGCGTTTCGTGAACATTGCAGTGTTGCTCAAGGAAGTCCCGGATACGTACGGCGACCGCGACCTGAATCTGGAAACCGGCCTGACCGATCGCTCCGGTGATGTCGTCGCTGACGAGGTCTGCGAACGCGCCGTCGAAGCCGCGATGCGGCTGAAAGAGGCCCGCGGCGACGAGGAAACCATCATCGACCTCATTACGGTAGGGCCAGAAACAGCGCATGCCAGCGTGCGCAAGGGCATCGCGATGGGCGCGGATGATGCCTACATCATTGCCGACGACGCCCTCCTCGGCGCGGACGTGACACTGACGGCAGAAGTGCTCGCGGCGGCGCTGCGCAACAAGGACTACGACCTGGTTGTGCTCGGTACCGCGTCCTCTGACGGCGGTGGCGGCGTCATGGCTGGACTGCTCGCAGAGATGCTCGGCTGGCCCGCCATCGCCAACGCGACCGAGGTCACGCTCAGCAACGACACGGTGACCGCGACGCAGGTCAGCGATCACGCCACGCTCACCCTCGAGGCGCAACTCCCGGCGCTGGTCGCGGTCTCGGACGAGTACCCTGATGCCCGCTTCCCAAACTTCAAGGGTCTGATGGCGGCAAAGAAGAAGGAACTGCACACGCTGACGCTGGCGGAGCTCGGTGTCGACGCGGAGGATTTCGCACGGCCGCGGGCGATCATGGTGGACGTCGAAAAGCGTCCTGCGCGTGAGCGTGGCGAGATCATTGACTACGGCCCGAACGCTGTGGGCCAGCTGGTCGACTTCCTTGCAGAGAAGCACTACATCTAACCCGCCGAACGAAGGATACTGACATGGCAACCTCCCCCCGCACAGTTTTGGTCGTGCTCGATGCGACGCACGACGACCAGCTCGACTCCACCGCCGCCGAACTCATCGGCGCAGCCGCGCCTCTGGGTACCCCGGTGGTGCTGACCACCAACCCTGCACACACCGAAGCGCTCGGCGAGCTCGGCGCAGCCGTGGTGCTGACCACTAACGTTGACGCGCAGCAGCAGGCAGTCCCACTTGTCGACGCCGCCGAGGCCGCGTTCAACGCCATCGACCCGGCAGCCGTGATCCTCGCCCACTCCGTCCGCGGCCGCGACGTCGCGTCGCGCCTGGCCGTGCGCAAGGGCAAGGCCCTGCTCACCGACGCGATTGATGTCCGCCGAGACGACCAGGGCATTGTAACGGACCACGAGAACTACGGCGGCGCCTACACCGCAACCGCTGCAGCGACCCACTCGGCGCCAATTATTACGGTGCGCATCGGCGCGATCGATCGCCGTGCGGACGCCACCGCGCCCGAGGTTCACGAGTTGGACGTCACTGCCTCCGGGACGCGCGCCGCGACGGTGACTTCGGTGACACCGGTGGTGCGCACCTCGACGCGCCCGGAGCTGCTCACCGCAGATCGCGTGGTTGCAGGAGGCGTTGCTTTGGGTGACGCGGACATGTTCGAGCAGCTCGTGGGCGGGCTTGCCGACGAGCTCGGCGCCGCAGTCGGCGCGACCCGCTCCGCTGCGGACGAGGACCAAATCAGCCACGACGCCCAGATTGGGCAGACCGGCATCGTGGTCAGCCCGAAGCTCTACATCGGCATCGGCATTTCCGGCGCTGTGCAGCACCTCGTGGGCATGCAGACAGCCGACACCATCATCGCGATCAACAACGATGAGGACGCTCCGCTGTTCGATATCGCGGACTTCGGCATCATTGGCGATCTCTTCGACGTGGTGCCGGAACTCATCGAGCAGATCGCAGCTCGCCGCGGCACGGAGGCGTCCGAGTAATGCAGGTGCACCTTCGTCGTGGCCTGCCCCGTGTAGCGAGCGGCCAGCCGTGGCCACCAGTTGATGAGGTCGCGCTCGAACCCGACCCGGCCGTGAGCGGCGATCTGGTCGGAGCTCAAGCGGCTCCGGCCCCAGCGCAACCCGAAGGCGTATCGACGCCCCTCCGTCGCGGCCTGCCTCGTACCCCGAGCGGCCAGCCATGGCCTCCTACCGACTCGGTCGCAGTCGCTACGGACCCTGCCGTGCAGCAGGTGTTCCCAGCGGCTGCGGAGCAACCAGCTGGCCCGCTCACCACGGTCGCCGTGCGTCAGGGCCTTCCGCGTACTGCCGGGGCTGGCCCGTTCCCGCCTGTCGCCAGTGTCGACGTCCCAGAGGACCCAGCTGTGGCGGTTCCTCCGCTCTACGGCGCAGCGGCGAAGGCTGCAGAACAGGCACCGGAACTGGTACCGGTACCAGCAGTCGAGTCCACGCCGCAGCTAGCACAGCCCGAGCGGCCGGAGCCGGCGGCACAGCCCGTGCCTGCGCCGACTCAAACTCCATCGCGTCGCTGGTGGGCGATTGGTGGCGCGGCCCTGCTCGCTGCGTTCGTAGTCGCGGTCCTGGTGGCGCGCTGGTTCGTCGGCACCCCGACGGGCAGCAGCTTCATCGAGCGCTACACCGGCCAGCAGCCGCTGCCCGAAGGCGCACCTGTCGGGCTGCCGGCATGGTTGGGGTGGTCGCACTTCTTCAACATGCTGCTTATGGCGCTCATCATCAAGACTGGTATAACCGTGCGCCACGAGCGCAAACCCGAAGCCTATTGGGCGCCGCGCACAAACCCCAAGAAGAAGATTTCTCTTACCCTGTGGCTGCACCTCACCATTGACGTGCTCTGGGTGGCACTCGGTGTGGCGTTCTACATCGTGCTGTTCGCCACCGGTCAGTGGATGCGCATTGTGCCCACGAGCTGGGAGGTCATCCCGCAAGCGGTCTCCGCGGGGATCCAGTACCTCAGCCTGGACTGGCCGACGGAAAACCCGTGGGTGCACTACAACGCGCTGCAAGAGCTGTCGTACTTCGCGGTGGTGTTCCTCGCCGCGCCGCTGGCGATCCTCTCCGGCGCTCGCATGAGCGAGTGGTGGCCGAAGTCCTGGACTTTCTTCTCGCTGAAGGCTGCACGCTCCATTCACTTCCCCACCATGCTGTTCTTCGTCCTGTTCACCGTGGTGCACGTCTTCCTGGTGCTCACCACGGGTCTGCGCAGGAACATGAACGCGATGTTCGCTGCCTCCGGCGACGTCGACCCAGACGTGTACGGCACGAGCTGGACTGGCGTCATCCTGTTCCTCGTTGCGGCAGCCGTGATCGCGGTGGTGTGCAGGCTGGCTCGCCCCGCGCTGGTAGCCCCGGTGGCGCAAGCGACTGGCAAGGTGACAAGCCGCTAAAGTAAAGCGCATGGTACCCATGTTTGCGCTTCACGACGGCACATCAATCCCTCAACTCGGCTACGGCCTCCACCGCGTAGATCCGCAGGAGGCCGAGCGGTTGGTCAGCGAAGCGCTGGAGGCAGGCTACAGGCACTTCGACACCGCCCACATTTATGGGAACGAAGAGGGCGTCGGCAAGGCAATCGCGAAGTCGGGGATCCCGCGCGAGGAGCTGTACATCACCACGAAGCTGTGGAACAACCGCCACCACGATGCCCCGGCGGCGCTCGAGGAGTCGCTAGAGAAACTCGGTCTTGACCACGTGGACCTCTACCTCATTCACTGGCCGCTGCCCGGACAGGGCGCATACGTGGATGCGTGGAAATCCCTCATTGGACTCCGCGAGGCTAAACTCACCACCTCCATCGGCGTCTCAAACTTCCTGCCAGAGCACATTGAGCAGATTGAGATGCACACCGACGTCACCCCCGTGGTCAACCAGGTTGAGCTGCATCCGCTGTTCCAGAACTGGAAAGAGCTCGACGCGATGCGTGTGCACAATATCGCCATCGAGGGCTGGGCTCCGCTCGGTGGCGGCGCCTACGACCTCACGGACTTCCCCGAAATTACCGACGCCGCCGAGGCACACGGCAAAACGCCAGCGCAGGTGGTTCTACGCTGGCATCTGCAGAACGACGTGATCGTGTTCCCCAAGACCACATCCGCGGAGCGGATGCGTGAAAACATGGACATTTTCGACTTCACGCTCAGCCCCGAAGAAATGTCCGCCATCGTCGCGCTCGACGAGGAGGAGTTCGGGCGCCACGGCCCGCACCCCGCGGACTACGAAGAACTGGGCTAGATAGCCGGGGCTTCGCCCGTCTCCTCGTACTTGGACAGGATGCCGATGCGGCGCTGGTGGCGCTCCTCGTTGCTCCACTCCTGACCAATGAACGCGTCGACGATCTTCAGCGCTTCTTCCTCGGTGTGCATGCGCCCACCGATACCGATGAGCTGCGCGTTGTTGTGCTCGCGTGCCAGGCGCGCGGTCTCCTCAGACCACGCCAAGGCGCAGCGAGCGCCCTTCACCTTGTTCGCGGCGATCTGCTCACCATTGCCAGAGCCGCCCAACACGATGCCGAGGGAGCCTTCGTCCGCTACCGTCCGCTCAGCTGCGGCGATGCAAAACGCCGGGTAGTCGTCGAGGGCGTCATACTCGTGCGCACCACAGTCGATGACTTCGTGGCCCTGCTCCTCCAGGTGGGCCTTAATCTGATTCTTTCGTTCGAAACCGGCATGATCTGCCCCAAGGTAAATACGCATGCGCTCTACCCTACCTTCCTGCTAGCTCACCTGCGGCGGTTCCGTGCGGGAACGCTTCAGTTCGAAGAAGTAGGGGTATTCGCTCAGTGCCAGGGAGGCGTCGAAAAGCTTGCCTGCCTCCTCACCGGTTGGGACGCGGGTGATGACCGGCCCAAAGAATGCGGTGTCTCCGAGCTTGACCACCGGGGTGCCCACCTCGTCACCGACGGCGTCCATCGCACCCTGGTGGTAGGTGCCCAGCAGCTCCTCCATCTCGTTCGTGTTGGCGACGTCGGCGTAGCTGGCGTCGAGACCTACCTCTTCGAGTGCTGCCGCGATGATCTCGTCGTAGGCGCCGTAGCCCTTCTTTCCGCCCTGCTCCCCGGCGTGAATGGCGGTGCCCATCGCGGTGTAGAGCGCGTCGATCTTCTCTGGGTGGTCGCGCTTCACCGCTGCGAACACGCGCGCGGGACCCCAGTTGGCCTCCATCATCTTGGCGTAGTCGGCGGGGATGTCGCGGCCGTCGTTAAGAATGGACAGTGACATCGGCACCCACTCGACCGTGATGTCACGGACCTTTTCTACTTCCTTCATCCAGCGCGAAGTGAGCCAGCAAAATGGGCAGCTTACGTCGAACCAAAAGGTAACTGGTGCAGTCACAGAATCATTCCTCCATTCGTTCCGGAAATTATGCAGCCACCATAGCGAAAAACACACAGGTACGGCGAGT
>NZ_JBSZCG010000105.1:0-37230 GCF_054166365.1 Corynebacterium sp. UMB8791
ATGCCATATAGCGTTGGATTTGATCGGGATAAGTACATTGCGATGCAGTCGGAGCACATTTCGGCCCGGCGAAAAGCAATTGGGGGAAAGCTCTACCTAGAGATGGGTGGCAAGCTCTTCGACGACAATCATGCCTCCCGCGTTCTGCCGGGGTTTACGCCGGATAACAAGATTGCGATGTTGGACCGCATCAAGGATGAGGTCGAGATCGTGATCGCGTTTAACGCGGGTGACGTGGTGCGTCAGAAGATGCGGGCGGACCTCGGGATTTCTTACGAGGAGGACGTGTTGCGCCTCGTGGATGTGTTCCGGGAGCGCGGGTTCCTCGTCGAAAATGTGGTGGTGACCCAGCTGGAGGGTGAGAACCCGCTGGTGGAGGCGTTCATTGAGAGGCTGCAGCGTCTGGGGTTGACGGTGTCGCGCCACTACATGATTGCCGGGTACCCGCACGATACGCAGCGCATCGTGTCCGAGGAGGGCTTCGGCCGCAACGAGTACGTGGAGACGACCCGCGACCTGATCGTGATGACGGCGCCGGGCCCGGGCTCCGGCAAGCTGGCCACGTGCCTGAGCCAGATCTACCACGAGCACCGCCGCGGTATTAACGCTGGCTACGCCAAGTTTGAGACGTTCCCCATCTGGAACCTGCCGCTGTCGCACCCGGTGAACCTGGCCTACGAGGCCGCGACGGCCGACCTTGATGACGTCAACGTGATCGACCAATACCACCTGGATGCTTACGGGGAGACCGTCACCAGCTACAACCGTGATATTGAGGTGTTCCCGCTGCTCAAGGCGCTGCTGCGTGAGGTGACGGGGGAGGAGCCGTACCAGTCACCGACGGACATGGGTGTGAACATGGCCGGCTACTGCATCAGTGATGACGCCGCCTGCCGCCACGCCGCGAAGCAGGAGATCGTGCGCCGCTACTACAAGACGCTCGTGGACGAGCGCCGCGACGACTCCGACCACACCGTCTCCGACCGGATCCTGAACATCATGCGCAAGGCGGAGGTGACCCCGCAGGACCGCGTGGTGGTCGCTCCGGCCCTGGAGGTCGCACAAACCACCGGCTCGCCGGGCGCTGCGCTGGAGCTGCCGGACGGCACCATCGTGACCGGCAAGACCACGGACCTGTTGGGCCCGTCGGCGGCGGTGCTGCTCAACGCGCTGAAGGTGCTCGCGGGGATCGACGACTCCGTCCACCTCCTGTCGCCGGATTCCATCGAGCCGATCCAGACGCTGAAGACGCGCCACCTCGGGTCCGTGAACCCACGGTTGCATACTGATGAGGTGCTCATTGCGTTGTCGGTGTCGGCGTCGACAAGCAGTGATGCGGCGGCGGCGCTGGAGCAGCTGAAGAACCTGCGTGGCTGCGACGCGCACACCAGCACCATCCTCGGGTCCGTCGACGAGGGCATTTTCCGTAACCTGGGCGTGCTAGTGACCTCGGAGCCGAAGTACTGGAAGAAGGGCCTCTACCACAAGCGCTAAACTCGTGGGCATGACGAGCAAGATCCTCCTGTATTACAAGTTCCAGCCCATCGCGGACCCGGACGCGGTACGCCTCTGGCAGCGCGACCTCTGCGAGGGCCTGGGACTGACCGGCCGCATCCTGATCTCCAAGGACGGCATCAACGGCACCGTCGGCGGCGACATCAAGGCCTGCAAGACCTACGTGAAGAAGACGAAGGAGTATTTCCGGGGCATCGAGTTCAAGTGGTCTGAGGGCGGAGCGGAGGACTTCCCGAAGCTGTCGGTCAAGGCGCGCGATGAGATCGTGGCGTTCGGCGCGCCGGGCGAGCTGAAGGTCGACGAGCACGGTGTCGTCGGGGGCGGCACACACCTGAAGCCGGAGGAGGTCAACGAGTTGGTGGCCAACAACCCGGATGTTGTGTTTTTCGACGGCCGCAACGCCCGCGAGGCTGAGATCGGCAAGTTTAAGAACGCCGTGGTCCCGGACGTGGAAACCACCCACGACTTCATCAAGGAGCTGGAGAGCGGCAAGTACGACTGGATGAAGGACAAGCCAGTCATCTCTTATTGCACCGGCGGTATCCGCTGCGAGATCCTGTCCAGCCTGATGAAGAACCGCGGCTTCGAGGAGGTCTACCAGATCGACGGCGGCATCGTCCGCTACGGCGAGAAGTACGGCAACTCGGGCCTGTGGGAGGGCTCGCTGTACGTGTTTGATAAGCGGATGCACACTGAGTTCGGCCCGGAGAATGATCCGGATTACGTGCAGCTGGGCCACTGCGTGCACTGCGGGGCGCCGTCGAACATGTTCTATAACTGCGCGAACGAGCCGGAGTGCCGCCACCAGTACTTAAGCTGCGAGGCCTGCCGGGAGGAGAACCCGTACTGCGCTGATTGCGCTAGTGCGTCGCATCAAGCGCCAGCATCCCAATCGTGACCGTCAGCCACCACATGGTGAACGGCACGATGGGCAGCCAGAACACGCCCATCCAGGGGATCCAGCGCTCGTAGCGGTTGAGCTTGCGCACCATCAGCACCGCGCAGGTGAGCAGGCCCGCCACCGGCGGAATCGAGGTGACGACGGCCCACCACGTCCGCCACGACTCGGTGCACAGCCACGTCGCGTCCCCAGCCTCGCACAGGGGGCCGCCCTGCACGCGGGCGACGGCGGCGAGTGCCCACGCGAACAGCAGCGTGCCAAGCACCGTCACCACCGCAAGCGTGATCGCCTGCTTCGTCGACGCCTTGTTGCGCCGCGCGACCTCCAACGGGTCCGGCTCTAAGGCCAGCTCGTCGAAGCTGGCCGGTTCCGGCCGGACGCGGGAGAAGCGGTCCGCGCCGGAATGCAGATCGTTTTCGGGGTGGTCAAACACGTCAGCCATGGTTAGTGCTTCCCTCGTGGGTACACGATGACGGGCACGGGGGCGAAGCGGATGAACTCGCCCTCGCGGGTGCCAACGAACACGCGCTTGAGCGGGCCCGAGGACTTCGAGCCCAGGCACAAAATGTCGCCCTTCTTCCACTTCACCGAGTCGATGGCCTTCTTCCAACCCTTGCCGGTGGCGACGAAGGTGGAGACGTCGAGACGCTCGGTGTGCTCCGGCCCGAGGTGTTCCGCGACAGCAAACGCCGAGTCGCGTGCGCGGTCCAACAGGCCGAGCGCGGCCTCGTTCCACTCCATCTGGTCTTCCTGGTCGTCGAAACCGCCGCCCTCGCTGGGGGAAAACGCGATGATGCGCAGCGGGACGTCGAGAAGACAGGCGAGCGTGGTGGCGTACGCCAGGCCGGAGAAGCTCGGCTGCACCGCGCCAGAGTCGATGAGCGAGTAGGTGACGCGGGTGATGCCCTTCTTCGAAAGCTGCACGCCCTTCGGCGCCAGGCCCAGCGGAAGCGGGGAGGAGTGCATCATCTCGTCCGCGTCGGAGGTCGGCCGGAAGCGGCCCTTCGACGTCTTCGACTTCGAGCCGAGCAGCAAAATATCAGCCTCGAAACCGTCCGCCATCTCGAACAGGCACTCCGCGAGGCTGCCGCGCTCCAGCACCTGCGCCACCGGGTCCGCCCACTGCGAACGCGGCAACTCGTGCTTCAGCGCCTTCGTGGCCTTCTCGCTGATGGTGTCTCGCTGTTTCTGCAGCCACTTGTCGTACTTCTTCGACGACAGCGACTTCGTCCACGAACCCGACACCGACGCCGCAACCCGCACCGTCACGGGCAAGCTCCGCCCCAGCCAGGCGGCGAACTCGATCGCCTCCGAGTTGGAAGCATCCCAACCAACGAGCACTCGAAGTGGGCGCTCAGACTCAAAGGACTGGGCTAGTTCAGAAGAGAAAGATCGTGGCGCCATACCGACCTAGTGTATTAGCTTTCCGGGTTCGCGTAGACGTCTGCCAGGGTATTAATTGCCTCGGTGGCGGCGTCGAGCTGCTGCAGCGAGGCGTCATCAAGCGTGGCGAGCATATCCGCGAGGTACTGCGTGCGCTCCTTGCCCACTCGCCTCAGCTCGCGTTTGCCCTGGTCAGTCAGGTCGACGAGCACGCCGCGCCTGTCCTCCGCGGAGCGCGTGCGGTGCACTAGACCGCGCTTCTCCAGCTGGTTGATGGTGTTCGAGGCCGTCGGCATTCGCACGCCCTCTGACGTGGCGATATGGCTGATCCGGCTCGGCCCTTCCACCTCGAGGCGACGCAAGATCGAAAGCTGGGGGCCGGTGAGGTCGGAGCGTTCCGTATTTCGGAAATACGCGACATACAAACTCGTCATCGCCGGGCGAATACGCTGTGCCAACTCCAACGGGTCAGGACGATCAGCCATAAGGACCTGCCTTGTACAAAAGAGACGAACAAAACGTGCAACGCATCATTCTATACATAGGCGAAGGAAACTATGTTGTTGCGCTAGTATGGCGGCGATGTTCACCTACCAGCACGAAGTTTCGCACGAATGGCAACGCCGGGCGGCCCTTCGCGCCTATCACGCCGGGCACATTCCCAAAGAAGAGCTTTGCGACGCCGACTTTCTCCTCCGCGCAGCCGCAGAACATCACGGAGAGGCGTCGAAAAGAAACTGCCCAATTTGCGGCCGTGACATGCGAGAAGTGCGCTGGGTGTACAGCGAAAAGCTTGGACGTCGCACCGGCACCGCACGCAGCGAGGCCGAGATTGACACCCTCGTGGGTGAGGTCGGCCCAATCACCGTGCACAAGGTGGAAGTGTGCCCCCACTGCCACTGGAACCACTTGTTGCAAGAATGGACCGCCACTCCAGTGCGGTAAAAACGCCCGGTACGGGTAGTGTGTGCTGTAGCAATTCTGTAGGTGATCGTACAGGGACAATGTGTGACTAACGTAGACGAGAAAACCAAGACCCCATCCAAGTCCCGGTCGCGGACGGGCCAATGGGTCCTAGCCATGCTCCTGCTCGTGGTGTTGCTGGCCAGCATCCCAGCTGTGTGGTTTATCTGGAACTACCAGCGGGCGAACATTCCGGAGCCGCATGAGATCGAAACGGCGCAGATCTCAAACCTCTACTTTAACGACGGCAAAACCGACCTGGCTCGCATCGTGCCGCCGGAGGGCAACCGCGTTCAGATCCCGCTGGAGCAGGTGCCAGTTGACGTGCAAAACGCCGTCCTCGCTGCCGAGGACCGCGACTTCTGGGACAATTCCGGCTTCTCCTTCACCGGTTTCGGCCGCGCCGTGATCGGCCAGATTACCGGCAACGCATCAGCCGGTGGTGGCTCCACGATTACGCAGCAGTACGTGAAGAACGCCCTGGTCGGCAATGAGCACTCCTATGAGCGCAAGGCCAAAGAGCTCGTCTACTCCATCAAGATGACCCACTCTTGGACCAAGGAAGAAATCCTCAACGCCTACCTGAACACTGTCTACTTCGGGCGCAACGCATACGGCATCGAGGCTGCCGCGCACGCATTCTTCGACAAGCCGGCCAGCGAGCTGACGCTGGAGGAGGGCGGCGTGCTTGCGTCCTCCATCCAGCTGCCGAGCCAGCTTGACCCGTGGACCAACCCGGACGGTGCGAAGGCCCGCTGGAACTACGTGATGGATGGGCTCGTCGAGACGAACAAGCTCGACCCTGCGAAGCGCGCCGGGCTGCAGTACCCGGAGACCCGCGATCCGTCGACCTACTCCGCCTACACCGAGGCCAGCGGCCCGAACGGCCTGATTAAGAACCAGGTGATGACGGAGCTGGCCACCATTGGCATCTCCGAGTCGGACCTTACCAACCGTGGTTTGAAGATCACCACCACGATTGACCCGAACTCGCAGGCAGAGGTCGAGCGGATTTCCCGCGAACAGCTGTCTTACCTGCAGGATGACGCCCGCACCGGCGTCGTGGCCATCGACCCGAAGACGGGCGCAGTACGCGCCTACTACGGCGGCGACGACCCCTCCGGCTGGGACTACGCCAACGCAGGCCTGCAGACCGGTTCCACCTTCAAGATCTTCGCGCTGGCCGCGGCGCTGCAGCAGGGCATCCCGCTCAACGCGATGTACTCGGCAACCCCTGTGACGCTGCCAGGTGGCCACGTGGTGACGAACTGGGACGGCGGCGGCGCAGGCATGATCTCCATGCTGGATGCCACCCGCACCTCCTCGAACACCGCGTTCATGCGCATTCAGGATGACCTGGATAACACCACGCAGGACACCGCGGACATGGCGCACGCCCTCGGTGTGGCCCGCTCCATCCCAGGTATCCCGGTGACGCTGCGTGAGAACGGTGGCCAGCCCTACGAGGGCATCGTGCTGGGCCAGTACCAGTCCCGCGTGCTCGATATGGCTACGGCGGTGTCCACGTTGACGAACCGCGGCCTGGCGCACCCGACACACTTCGTGCAGCGCGTCACCGACGCCTACGGCGAGGTCCTCTACGAGTTCGACCCGGGCTACACGGAGCGCCGTGTTTCCCAGCAAGTCGCCGACAACGTGATTAAGGCGATGCAGTCCGTCGTCCCGTACTCCAACGCCGTGCTGGCAGGCGGTCGCCCGTCCGCCGCGAAGACCGGTACCGCCCAGTTTGGTAACACCGGCCTGAACAAGGATGCGTGGGCCGTCGGCTCGACGCCGCAGCTCGCCGTGGCCGTGTGGGTCGGTACCGCCGACAACACCTCGGCGATCTTCAACTCCTACGGCGGCATCATGTACGGCGCCGACACTCCAGGCCGGATCTGGAAGAACGTGCTGGACTCCCTCCTGCAGGGCCAGGACTTCGAGTACTTCCCTGAGGCATCCCCTGTGTACTGGGGCGTCAACCCCTACTCGGGCGGCGTGAACCTGGGCGGCTACTACGGTGGCTTCTCCGGTAATTCGACCACGGGTGCTCCGGCTGATGCGGCGTCGCCAAGCGCCGACGCCAACGCGCCGACGGGCGAGGCCGGACCTGGCCAGCCGGCGGCACCAGCCCCCGCACCGGCTCCGGCTCCGGCGCCAGCACCGGCGCCCGCGCCGCGGCCGGACCCGGTACAGGACGCAATCGACCAGGTTATAAACGATATCTTTGGATAACGGAGCAACGATGACAGCAACCACGTGGCCTGACCCGAAGGATCGCGTCCAGCCAGCCCTCACCGAACCCGCCGCCCGCGGTTGGGTTGAGTTCCTCGGCGGACCTATGGGGCGCTTTGCCCAAATTGGACGCTCTAAGTTCTGGACGCCGCTGCGCACCATTTTCGCGCTCGCCTACGTCTTCATCGGCCTCGGCGCGCTCTCAAAGTCAAACTGCGCGATGGGCAAGCTTGACGACGCCGGCGTGATGCAGGTCAACTGGGACGGCAACCGCCAGTACACCTCCTTTTGCTATAACGACATCCTGCCGCTGTACGGCGGCCGCGGCCTGGACCAGCCGGGCTTCGTCTACGACTTCTCCTGGGTTGAGGGCGACCTGACTCGCTACATGGAGTACCCGGTGCTCGCCGGCCTGTTCCAGCAGTTCTGCGCGTTCATCTCCCGCAACACCTACTTCGCAGTCTCGCGCATCCTGTCGGAGTCCGGTTGGTACTTCTACGTCACAGTGCTCATCCTGGCCGCCATCTGGGTGGTTACGGCGCGCATGGTGGCGGAGCTTGCCGGCAACCGAATCTGGGACACGCTGCTCGTTGTCGGTTCTCCGCTGCTAATCATGCACCTGTTCACTAACTGGGACATCCCCTCAATCTTTTTCGTGGTGGCGGCGATGCTCGCCGTGCGCAATAAGAAGTACTGGCTGGCAGGCGTGCTGATTGGCGCCGGTACCGCGTTCAAGTTGTGGCCGCTGTTTATCCTCGGCGCATACCTGGTGTTGGCCATCCGGAAGCGGAACTTCGTGCCCTTCCTCAAGATGGTTGCCACCACGGCTCTGACCTGGGTCGCGGTGAACCTGCCGGTGTACCTGCACAACCCGGAGGCATGGAACGAGTTCAACCGCCTGAACACCGACCGCGGCTGGGAGTGGACCACGATCTACGCCGTGATCAACCGCGTCTTCGGCTGGAGCGGATTCGACAGTGGCGAAGGCGCCCCCGTCATCCTGAACACGGTTACGCTGGTGCTCTTCCTCGCAGGCTGCGCAGCCGTCCTCGTGCTTGGCCTGAAGGCGCCGCGCACCCCGCGCGTCGCCGAACTGTTCGTGCTCATCGTCGGCTTCTTCCTCCTCTTCAACAAGGTGTGGAGCCCCCAGTACTCCATCTGGTTCATCGTTCCCGCTGTCCTTGCCCTGCCGTACTGGCGCCTGCTGCTGACCTGGATGACCGTGGACATGATGGTGTGGCCAGTGCTGATGTGGCACATGATGGGCGAGGACCAAAAGGGCGCCCCGGGCGCGCTGCTGGACACCGTCATCATCTCCCGCGACGCACTCATCATCGCCATCATGGTGCTGGTTATCCAGCAGATGTTTGGCAAGCGCGAGGATAAAGTTGCTGCCGCACACAACGGCCACGACCCGCTTCTGACTACCCCTGAAGATTGGAAGGAGCCAGCATGGGATCCGCAACAGTTACCGGAATCGCCTCAATCGCAGTCGGATTCGGTTTCATCGCCGCAGCGTTCGTAGCGACGAACCGTCAAGAAATCCCCCGCGCCGTCGGCTACGGGCTAGCCGCTTTTGTCTTCATCACCGTCATTCCGGTGATCCTCGCGGTCTTCGTAGCCGTGCCCAATCCGCAGTAGGGCGGAGGGGGCGTCGAGAAGTATTTTGCCCAGCGTAACGGGTGGGGTACGCTGGTGGGGTTGCTTGACGCAACGACCCTCCTGCCACCGCACAATGCGGCGGCCGAAAACATTCAAATCTAGACCATAGGAGGTGATGAGGTCCGTGCGTCACTACGAAGTAATGATCATCCTCGATCCACAGCAGGATGAACGCACCGTTGCCCCGTCCCTGGACAAGTTCCTCGAGATCGTCCGTAAGGAAAACGGCAAGGTAGAAAACGTTGATGTGTGGGGCAAGCAGCGTCTTGCGTACCCAATCAACAAGAAGGAAGAGGGCATCTACGCTGTCATCAATCTTGAATGCGCAGCAGATACCGTCCAAGAGCTCGATCGTGTGCTGAGCCTGAGCGAATCAGTGCTGCGCACCAAGGTTCTGCGAACCGACAAGTAAAGAACGGCTTTCGGAACCACGGAAACGAAGGAGTCAAAACAATGGCACAAGGCGATACACCGATCACCGTCGTCGGCAACCTGGTTGCGGACCCGGAACTGCGGTTTATTCCAAGTGGTGCAGCGGTAGCGAACTTCCGCATCGCTTCCACGCCACGCCAGTTCAACCGCGACACGAATCAGTGGGAAGACGGCGAGGCCCTGTTTTTGACCTGTAACTGCTGGCGTCAGATGGCGGAGAACGTCGCGGAGTCCCTCACCAAGGGTATGCGCGTTATCGTCAACGGTCGCCTGAAGCAGCGCTCCTACCAGACCCGCGAGGGCGAAAACCGCACCGTGTTTGAGGTCGAAGTTGATGAGGTAGGCCCGTCCCTGAAGTATGCCACCGCGAACGTGCAGCGCACGCCACGCGAGGGCAACTCGGGCTACGGTCGCCCACAGCAGCAACAGCAACAGCAGCAGCCTCAGAACATGGGTGGGTTTGGTCAGGCACCGCAGCAGCCTGCACAGCAACAGCAGCAGGCACAGCAGTCGCAGCCGCAAAACGATCCGTGGAATTCGGCTCCACCTGCCGGTGGATTCGGCGGGATGGACGACGAGCCCCCGTTCTAAGCATTTCCCACACATAAGCATTTTCAACTCAAGGAAGGTTAGGATTCATGAAACTGATCCTCACCGCTGCCGTTGATAACCTTGGCGAGGCAGGCGAGATCGTCGAGGTCAAGGGCGGCTATGGCCGTAACTTCCTGCTCCCACGTGGCCTGGCTATCCCAGCCACCCGCGGTGCAGAGAAGCAGATCCGTGATATTCAGCGTGTACAGAAGGAGCGCGAGGTCCGCGACTTGGACCACGCAAAGGAGCTGCGTGATCAGCTCGACCAGCTGACCGGCGTGAAGGTGCCAGTGCGTACCTCCGAGAAGGGCAAGCTGTTCGGCTCCGTCAAGCCTGGCGACATCGCAGCAGCTGTCAAGGCAGCCGGCGGTCCATCCCTGGACAAGCGCCGCATCAATGTACCGAAGGGCCTTGTTACCAAGACCGGTGGATACCAGGTCAAGGTGAACCTCCACGACAGCGTGGAAGGCAAAGTGAACTTCGAGGTCGTTAGCAAATAACGACGATTACCGATAGGTAGTCCAACGACAACAGCTTGAGAACGGGTCCCGCTTGTGAGGAGCGGGGCCCGTTTTCGTTTGCCTGCCTGCGCTTGTGGATAACTCTCCACAGCGAGGCGGTGTGCCCCTCATGTGACGGTGTATTTAGCGCACCGAAGGCGCCTAGTCAAACCGGCTGGTAGCGGGTTATCCACCGGGGGTGCCAATGGGTACCGTCTTGAATAAAAGTGGTGTGACCTGCGAAGATGTCGCTGTAGCGCGCGCTATCGATGGCTTTTCCACACACTCTCCACACGTTGTGCACATCCCCTGTGGATAGACCCCAGGCACAATAGAAAACTATTCACAGCCCCTGTGGATAACTCAACTGGCGGTACGTGAATGTCTGGGGAATCCGGTACGCTGTTGTGCAACACGAAAGGGTAAAGGGTGCTGCATGGCTGAGAACTCGAGTGCCGCGAGCTTCGACGATTTTGACGACGACTACGTTCCACCACCGGAGCCTCCGGAGTCCTCGGTGCCACCGGAGCCACGCCAGTGGGACGGCGGATCGTCGAACTTTAACCGGGGTCGCAAGGACCTGAAGGAGTACCGCCAGCCCCCGCACGACGAGCGCGCGGAGCGTTCCGTGCTTGGCGCCATGCTGCTCAACCAGGACGTCATCACTGACGTTTCGGACGCGTTGCGCCCGGAAGACTTCTACTTCCCAGCGAACCAGCTCGTGTACAGGACGATCACGGACTTGTACGCGCACGGCTCGGACATCGACGCTGTGGTCGTCGCGGGCCAGCTCGACCGCAATAACGAGCTCGAGCGGGTCGGCGGCGCGCCGTACCTGCACACGCTGATCTCTGAGGTGCCGACGGCCGCAAACGCCCGCTACTACGCGGAGATCGTCGAAGAGAAGTCGATCCTTCGCCAGCTGGTCAACGCGGGTACGCACGTGGTGCAGCTCGGCTACGAGGGTGAGGACGGCATGGAGATCGACGCCGTCGTCGACCGCGCGCAGCAGGAGCTTTTCCAAATTTCGCGCAAGAACGCCGGCGAGGACTACAAGGTGCTCGGTGACCTGCTGCAGGACACCGTCGACGAGCTGGCCGCCATCGCGCAGGGCGGTGGCCTGGAGCAGGGCGTGCCCACCGGCTTCATTGACCTGGACAAGCTCACCAACGGTCTGCACGCAGGGCAGATGATCATCATCGCGGCGCGCCCGGGCGTCGGTAAGTCGACGCTGGCGCTCGACTTCATGCGCTCCTGCTCAATCCAGCAGGGCAAGACCTCAGTGATTTTCTCGCTCGAAATGAGCGCGTCCGAAATCATCATGCGCATGCTTTCGGCCGAAACAGAGATCAAGCTGTCCTCGATGCGCTCGGGGCAGATGGGGGAGCAGGACTGGGAGAAGCTCACCCGTCGGCTCGAGGAGATCCAGGACGCCCCACTCTTTATCGACGACTCCCCCAACCTCACCATGATGGAGATCCGCTCTAAGGCGCGCCGGTTGAAGCAGCAGCAGGGCCTCGACCTGATCGTGCTGGACTACCTGCAGCTGATGAGCTCCGGCAAGCGAGTGGAGTCGCGCCAGCAGGAGGTCTCCGAGTTCTCCCGTAACCTGAAGCTGTTGGCGAAGGAGCTCGAGGTACCAGTGATCGCGATTTCGCAGCTCAACCGTGGCCCCGAGGCCCGCACGGACAAGAAACCGCAGCTCGCTGACCTCCGCGAATCCGGCTCCCTGGAGCAGGACGCCGATATGGTCTTCCTGCTCTACCGCCCGGACTCGCAGGACCGCGACGACGAGCGCGCCGGCGAAGCCGACATCATCGTGGCGAAGCACCGCGGCGGGCCAATCGACACGATTCCGGTTGCGCACCAGCTGCACTACTCGCGCTTCGTGAACATGGCGCACGGCTAATTCTGCACCCGTCCGGGGGTGGACAGCCAAGGCTGCCCTTGCTTAGGGTTGGCTCGCCATGCATGACACGCTGCGCGTTTCTGGCTAGCATTGTGGCCTAACACAGTTACGAACGAAGGAAAAGTCACAATGTCTGTCCGAATGATGCACGACGCACCGTCCGCGTGCGCCCACACGGTGGCCCAATTAGAGGAACGTATTACCGTCGCGAAGAACCAGGATTCGACGATGCTGCTGAACCTCCCCCGCAGCATCGACGAGCTGGCCGCCACCTCCCAGCCGAGCGGTGTCCTGCACCGCCTCCGCGGCCTGTTTAGCGCGTAGCGCGGAAGCGGCGTAGCCGCAGCGAGTTCGTCACCACGAACACGGATGAAAATGCCATCGCTATGCCTGCGAGCAGGGGGTTGAGCAGCCCGATGGCTGCCACGGGGATGAGCACCACGTTGTAAGCAAAGGCCCAGAACAGGTTGCCTTTGATGGTGCGCAGCGTCGCGCGCGACAGGCGGATGCCGTCGGCGGCGCTGACCAGCGAGTTATTCATCAGGGTGATGTCGGAGGCCTCGATGGCCACGTCGGTTCCCGCACCCATCGCCATGCCAAGGTCGGCCTGCGCGAGCGCCGCGGCGTCGTTCACGCCGTCACCGATCATCGCCACGCGTTTGCCCGCGTCCTGCAGGCTGCGCACCAGTTCGACTTTGTCGGCGGGGAGTACGCCGGCGGTGACGTTGGCGGCGTCGATACCCACTTCCTTCGCCACGGCGAGCGCGGTCGCGCGGTTGTCGCCCGTGAGCAGGTGCGGCTCGAGCCCCAGCTCCTTCAGCTTTTCGACGCCCACCCGGGAGTCTTCCTTCACGGCGTCGCGCACCGCAATAACCCCTTCAAGCACGCCGTCGACCTCGACGGCGACCACGGTCGCGCCAGTCGCCTCCATGGACTCAAAGTCGTCCCGGTATTCGCCGAGGTCAACCGTTGGGCGCCCCACCCGGACGTGCTTGCCGTCAACGGTCGCGCTGGCGCCGATGCCGGGCTCGTTCCGGAAGTCGGTGACGGACTCGGTGCGAGCGTCCTGGACGTAAGCGGTGATGGCACGGGCGATCGGGTGCTCCGAGTGCGCCTCCACGGCGGCGGCGAGTGCGAGGGCGTCGCTGCTGCCATTCGCGTCAACCACGGTCATTTCGCCGGTGGTGACGGTCCCGGTCTTGTCCATCACGATAGTGTCCACCTGGCGGGTGGATTCCAGGATCTCCGGGCCGCGGATCAGCAAGCCCAGCTCGGCGCCGCGCCCGGTACCCACCAGGATGGCGGTCGGGGTGGCCAGGCCGAGCGCGCACGGGCACGCGATGATCAGCACCGCCACCGCCGCCGTAAACGCGGCAGCCACGCTGTAGTCCAACAGGAGGTGCACCACCAGGGATACCGCCGAGATAGCGATCACGGTCGGGACGAAGATCTGCGCGATCCTGTCTACCAGCCGCTCTACCGGCGCTTTGCCTGCCTGCGCGTCCTTGACCAGTTGACCCATCTGTGCGAGCGTCGTGTCCGAACCAACGCGTGTTGCTTGCACAAGCAGTCGGCCGTGCGTGTTCAGGGTCGCGCCCGTGACGTCGTCGCCTTCCTTGACGTCGACAGGAACAGACTCGCCGGTGAGCATTGAGGCGTCGATCGCCGAGCGTCCCTCGACCACCGTGCCGTCCGTCGCGACCTTCTCGCCTGGGCGCACCACGAACGTGTCGCCGACCTTCACGTCGGCGATCGGCACGCGCGTTTCCACGCCGTCGCGCAGCACAGTCGCATCCTTCGCGCCCATGTGCAGCAAGTTGCGTAACGCCTCGGAGCTGCGCCCCTTCGCGCGGTGCTCAAACCAGCGCCCAAGCAGCAAGAACGTGATGACGACGCACACCGTCTCCAGATAGACTTCGTCCATCCCGGCAGAGTTCGGCGTCAGGCTCATGTGCATTCTCATGCCCGGTTCGCCCGCGTTGCCGAAGAACAGTGCATAGATCGACCACCCGTAGGCGGCCGTGGTGCCCATGGAAATCAGCGTATCCATGGTCATGCTGCCGTGACGCAAGTTCAACAGGGCATTGCGGTGGAACAGCGACCCTGCCGAGAAATACACCAGGGTCGTGGCAGCAAACGCCGCCCACTGCCAGTACGTGAACTGTAACGCCGGAATCATCGACACCAGCATCACCGGCAGCGACACCACCGCGGACCACACGATGGTCCACAAGAGGGTGTCGCGCTCGGGTTCGGAGGGGGCGTCGGCAAGCGGCTCGTCGGCGTCGGTGAACGTGAACGCATCGTAGCCCGCGTTCCGAATCGTTTTGATCAACGCATCAGGGTCAGCGAGCGCCGGATCGTACTCGACGGATGCGGTTTCCGTCGAAAAGTTTACCGACGCCTCGACCCCCTCCATCTTGTTCAGCTTCCGCTGCACCCGGGACGAGCACGACGTACACGTCATGCCCGAAACGCCGAGTTCTATCTGTGCATTCGACATTAGAGCAGCTTGAACCCCGCTTCCTCAACCGCCTTATCGACGTCCTCCCTGCTCACCTCTGCGCCCTCAACCACAACCTTGCCGGTTGTGTGGTCAGCGTTCACCGAGGTCACGCCTGGGATCTCCCCGACCTCTTCCTGGATGCTGAGCTCGCAGTGCCCACAGCTCATGCCCTCAACCTGGAATGTTTGCGTTGCCATAATATTTCCTTCCTTCCTGCGGGAATCGCCCCGCACTTGTTAGTGTTGCATTGATAGCTGCCAATCTAACAAAAAACGAAAAGGAGCTACCTAATGGCCACAACCGACCTCACTGAGGAAACATTCCAGGAAACCGTTCTCGGAGAGGGCATTGTCATCGTCGACTGCTGGGCGTCCTGGTGCGGCCCCTGCCGCCAGTTCGCGCCTGTTTACGAAAAGGTCTCCGAGAAGCACCCGGATGTGACCTTCGCGAAGCTCAACACCGAGGAATACCAGCAAGTAGCGGTCGCCCTGGATATCCAGGCAATCCCGACGCTCATGGTGTTCCGCGACGGAATCATGGTCTACCGCGAAGCCGGTGCCCTGCCGGAATCCGCATTCAACGACCTCGTCGAACAGGTCAAAGCACTCGACATGGACGAGGTCCGCCGCCAGGTCGAGGCCCAAAACGCGCAGGAGGGACAGTAATGGCAAACCCATTCGTAAAGGGCTGGAAGTACCTGATGCAGTCCTTCGACACCAAGATCGACGAAAACGCCGACCCGAAGGTGCAAATCCAGCAGGCCGTCGCCGCCGCTAAGAAGCAGCACCAAGAAATCACTGAGCACGCAGCCGCCATCATTGGCAACCGCAACCAGCTCAGCATGAAACTGGACCGCCTGCTGAAGTCCCAGCAGGACCTTGAGGCGAAGACCAAAACCGCCCTCCAAACAAACGACGACGCCGCCGCAGAGGTCATCGCCACCCAACTGGTGTCCGTCGAGCAGGAACTCGAGCAAACCAAGCAGGCCTACGCCTCCGCCGAGCAAGCCGCGCAGGAAGCCCAAGCGAAGCAGAAGGAATCAGAGGCGCGCCTGCAGGAGCAGCTCGCCCAGGTCTCCCAGCTGGAGTCCCAGCTTGACCAGGCGAAAATGCAAGAGCAGACCACCGCAACCATGGACTCCATGAACCAGTTCGGTGGCAACGACAACGTCCCGACCCTCGACGGCGTCCGGGACAAGATCGAACGCCGCTACTCCCAGGCGCTCGGCGAGCAGGAGCTGGCCAAGTCCTCCATGACCGACCGCATGGCCGAAATCGAGTCCGCTGGCAGCGATGTCGCCGCCAGCGCCCGCCTGGATCAGATCCGCGCTGAGCTTTCCGGCGGCAAGTCCTCCTCATCCTCATCCGAGGCTCCGAAGGAAATCGAGGACAACAAGGACTAGGAAAACCTCAGCGCCGCAAACTGTAGTAACAGGATTGTAGTAATCCCCGAAAATACGTTCGAAATGGGGATTACTACAATCCTGTTGCTCACATTTAGAAAAACCGCAGCGCACAACGCAAAAAGAACGCCCCTGCCCGACCTGAATGTGTCGGACAGGGGCCTTGCTGTCTCGAAAGTGTGTTAGCTTTCGCGGCGAATATTGATGAGTACGCCCCGGATGCCGGAGTGGAAGCCGTCGCGAAGGTTGACGCGCTGGGTTTCCGTCAGGGTGTATTCGTGCAGGGTTTCGCAGGCGAACTGGAGCAGTGGCCTATCGATCTCCGGTGGTAGCCCCCCGCCGGAAAGCATGTGGGCCTTGTCGCGCTGCTCGCTGGAGGCGGCGTTCTCGAACCACCAGGCTGCGTACTGTTGTCCCACGTCGTAGGGGGTTTGGAAGCCGGAGGACGTCCAGACTTCTTCCGGAAGCGGCACGTAGCGCGAGCGGAGTTTGCGGCGCGGTGCCATCATCGACGGCTTCGGTGCCGGTTTGGGGGCCGGTACGTCGTCGGTATCCTCGTCGGAGATGGTTTCCGGCTTCGGGTCCTCGGCAGGTGTTGCAGGCTCTGCCGACTTGACCGGTGTCGGTGGTTCCGTGAGGACCGGGCCAGGCTTTGGGCCGGGCTTCGGCATATCGGCAGGCGATGGGGTCGGCGGGGCCGCCGGGGTAACTGGGGTTTCCGTGGCCGGTGGATCGACCGGCTCGTCTGAAGCGGGATCCTCAGCAGCAGGCTCCTCCGGCGCAGCGAGTGGGTCGGGTCCCAGGCCGGGTACTTCGGTGGGGCCTTGGTTGTCTTCGACGGGTTCGGCGTCGGCGATCGGGCGTTCCCGGATGCTTGGTGGGAGGGGCCCTTCGAGGACGCGGAGTTGCATGGAGTCTGCGAAGTCTTCGCGTGGGTCGAGGATGGTGGTGGTGTCGCAGGCGTGGCGGAGGGCGGAGGACATGGAGTCCCAGCCGAATCCGTAGAGGTGGACGCGTACGCCGTTGTTGGTGGCTTCTTCGACGCCTGGGATCATGTCGGCGTCGCCGGAGACAAGGACGAAGTCGCTGAACTGGCCACGCGTAGCGTTGATCACCAGGTCTGCGACGAGTCGGGTGTCGACGCCTTTCTGTGTGCGTCGTTCACCCCATTCGATGAGTTGCCCGGTGCGGAGTTGGACCCCGTCGCAGGAGCGCAGGGCGCGCTGGTAGCGGTGGGGTCCGGAGTCGGGGATGCCGTCGTACCACATTTGACGGTGGATGGGTTGGTGGAGTTGGTGGCTGATCATGACTCCGAGGTTGGCGACTACCTCGGGTAAGTCGATTTCTAATTGTGCTCGCGCGCCGATTTCCCATGAGTTGTAAAAGCTCGCCAGTAGGTAAGAAGTGTCGACGAACACCAGTGTGCGTTCAAGCATGGCTCCTAAATTCCGATTCTTTATTGTCGTTAAATTCTTTTCATCACAAGGCTACATATGTTTGTGTGCCTACTCATGCTAGTAGTTCAAGAAATTTCGTAGGGGTCCTTGCGAGCTACCTGACCACAGTTCTATAGTTAGTTAGTGCAGTAACTAACCAACGAGCTCGAAGGGAGAAATGGTGGTTGGGGATTCAGAGCCACTCTTCGTGCAGATCGCGAAGTTGGTGGAGGACCTCATCGTCGACGGGACACTGAAGTCGGGCGAGCGGGCACCGTCGACAAACGAGCTCGCAGCCTTCCACAACATCAACCCCGCGACAGCGCGCAAGGGCCTCGGTTTACTTGTCGACGCCCAGGTCCTCGAGAAGCGCCGCGGCCTCGGGATGTTCGTCACCCCGGACGCGCGCGAACGGATCCTGGAAACCCGCCGGGAAGCGTTCCCGGGTACGTTCGTCGCCCCTCTTATCGACGAAGCCGTCCGCGTCGGCCTGAGCCGCGACGACTTGATCGACCTTGTACATCGAGTAGCAGAAAGTAGAGGAATGTATCAATGAACGCCATGATTATCCGCGCCGATGGGCTAGAGAAGCACTTTGGTAAGAAGCACGTCCTCAACGGGGTGGCCTTCGACCTGCCGTCTGGTGGTATTCACGGGCTGCTGGGGCGAAATGGCGTCGGTAAGTCGACGTTGTTGCAGATCGTCGCGGGCCAACTGAAATCCTCCGGTGGCGCCGTCGAGGTGTTCAGCCTGGCACCGTTCGATAATGCTGCGGTGATGGACCGCGTCGCGCTCACCGGCGTCGACGTCGGCTACCCGGCGAGCTGGAGCGGCAAGGACATCCTGAAAGGCGCGCAGCTGCGGTACCCGAACTGGGACGATGGGCTCGCGCGCCGCCTCATCGACGACTTCGACCTCGGCGAGGCGCTCGGCGCCGCGTACAACAAGATGTCGCGGGGCCAGCGCGCGATGGTGGGCAACATTATCGGCATCGCGTCCGGCGCCGAGCTCACGCTTCTCGACGAGCCCTACGTCGGCCTCGATGTCCACAACACCAACGTGTTCTATCGCCACCTCCTCGACGTGGCCGAGGACGGACGCACGTTCGTGATGGCCACGCACCATATCGAAGAGGCGTCGAAAATTCTGAGCAGCGCCCTGGTGCTGGGCCGCGACGGCAAGGTCAGCGCGCACGTGACCGCCGATGATGCCGACGCCCACGCCGAGCGCCTCGACCTGAGCAACCCCCTGCGACCTGTCGATTTCGGCGACGTCATCGAGCACCTCCTGGAGGTGAGCTAAATGCAGACCTTTGTCCGCCCCGGCTTCTTCCGCGCCCAAATGTTCGCAGGCTCCAAATGGCGCTTCTGGATGACACTCTTCGGCCTGCTCATGGGCGCAGCGACCATCTTTGCCGACTGGTTGGGCAGCGTCCCGCTGGTCATTACAGCCGCGACATTCTCCTCGCTCCTCCTCTACGCGACCTTCATCCCCGAATCGGACGTTTTTCGCTCCTATGGGATGAACCGCAAGCGCGCCCTCGCGTACAAGCGCCGCGCCGCCCTCGTGGTCTGGGCCGTACTTTGCATCCCGACGCTGATCGTGAGCCCATCGCTGTACGGCCTGCTCGCCATCGCACTGGTCACCGGCTGGCTTGCCCTATACGTAGCTGACGACTCCACCACCGGCGAAGAACTCAACTCTTCCGACAACGGTTCGGCCATCATGGGGCTGCGTCTGGACCAGCCCCTCATCTTCCAACTCTTCTGGAAGCAGCCGCTTCTCCTGGCCGCTGCCCTCGGTCTCGTCTCGATTGCCATGCAGCTCCTGTTCCAGCGCTTTGTCGACAAAGAGTGGGTCTCGTTCGTGGCGACCGTCCCTGACCTGTTCCTGTTCGGCGCTTTCGCGGTAATCTACTCGTGGGGCGCGGCTTCCCCGGCTACTGCTCGCGCGTACGGAATCCCCCGGCGCACGTGGGGTCTGCATGGGCTGGGTGCAGTGGTGGTGTCCGCCGGGATCTACGTAGCGCTGCGTTCCCTTCCCACACTTTTCGACGCCCACACCCTCACCACCGCACCTGTCTGGGCGACGTTCATCTTGGTCCTCACCGGACTTGCGATGCCGTTGGCATGGGGGCGCAACCAGCTAGTGACGTTCATGGCCGTCATGATCCTCTGGCAGTTCATCCGCGACCCAGAGCCCTTGGCCTGGACGCTGCCAGTAGTTGGATGCGCATTGCTGGTGGCACTCGCGACGCTCACGCTGTACGTCGCGGGACGTGTAAACGGAGCCCAAAAGAACCCTGATATGAAGTTATAAAAATGCTGTCTGAACTGGCGATTTGTGTTGTTGTTGGTGTGTGTGTAACTTTATGTGAGTCAGCGAGACCGACAACGCCCCGCCAGACAGACTCGGTAAAGAGTTGGTTGGTGAGATGGCGGTTAGGAAAACTACCGCTGGCCGACATAATGAAATAGGTTCTGTGATGCGGCGCGTGTAGCGGGGGAATATCGTGTGGGGGCATGGGTGTGGACCTCCTTCGGGTTCTGGCCCACAACCAGCCTGCCACCTAGGGGAAAACAAGGAATTTGGTGTCACTCGGCCCGATGCAGTGACAAATCACGCAGCTAGCAAAAGGTAGCCCTTTTCTGACCTGCAAATATGAATATCTGCACCAAATTAGTGTGCGTCTTTTGTCACTCGCCGTCAGGCCTGCGCACCTTTTCCTGCCTAAAAAATCCGCGCCCTGGGCAAACGCGCCGGGCCGTGCGCGGAACTTTGCAAAGTCTGTCAGGACCAATTTCTGACTAGGCACGATGCCGACCGCTGACAAAGTCCGCCGGAATCTGTCAGCCCGGCCCTACCCCGACTCACAGCAGCGCAAACCCCTTGACCCCAACGGGGGCCGTGATAGTGTTGACGAGGAGTTGTCCCCGAGGGAAGGAGTAGGCCGTGCTCATGTTCCGTGTTTCCGCCTAACACGAAACAGAAAGTTGAATGAGCATGCCTATTACCCTGAATAACGTCTCCCTCGAGTGGCCTAACGGAACCTCGTGCTTCTCGGACTTAAATGCCATATTCTCAAGTCACCTCACCGGCCTGATCGGCGATAACGGTTCCGGAAAAACGACTCTGATCAGGATCATTCTCGGCGAGCTACAGCCGAGCACTGGTTCGGTCGAACGCCCGTCGAAAATCGCTTACCTACCTCAGGATCTTGGACTGCAACCGGGCACTACGGTTTCAGACATTTTTGGGGTCACCGAAATCATCGAGGCAATCAACGCCGTCGAAGGTGGCCAGTTCAATCCCGAATTGTTCGAGCTCATTGGCGACCGGTGGGATGCTGCTGAAGAGACTCAGGCTGTGTTGTCAGCTCATGGACTCGAGCTCAACTTGGACAGGTCACTGTCTACTATGTCCGGTGGAGAGGCTGTTCGTGTTGCACTAGCTGCGCTCATGGCTGACAACCCCGATTTCATCGTGATGGACGAGCCCACGAACAACCTCGATGCGGAAGCGAAAGCCCAGCTGATCCGTTCTCTTTCCAAATCCACTGTTCCTGCGATTGTGGTGAGCCATGATCGCGACTTATTGGATTCCGTGGACGAAATTGCAGAACTTCACGACGGGAAGCTACGTCTTTTCCTCGGCAACTACTCTGCCTACCGCGAAACTCTGGCCAACGAACAGGACGCAGCGATGCGGGAGGTGCGGGACAAGAAGGCAATTCACAGTAGGCAGGTTCGGGAGCGTGAGGCAATGCAAACTCGCATTGCTCGGGACGCTCGTCGCGGAAAGAAGTTCGCGGTTAACAAACGCAAACCTGGCATGGCGATGGGGCTGGACAAGGATCGCTCTGAGAAAACTGCTGCTCGGCGTGGTGCGGCTCATGCCGAGTCTGTGGAGTCGTCTCTCGCTGCGTATCGTCACGCGCAAGACAAGGTTCGCGACGATCAACATGTGTTCATTGAGCTTCCCGGTACGGCGCTTCCGAACGGAACCCGTGTTATGGAAATCCCAGGGCTCACTGTTGTGGGCCCCGAGCGTGTCCGGATCACTGGGCCGAACGGCAGCGGAAAGACGACCCTGCTCAACTCTGTTGCAGACGGTAGCGCGGGGTATGTGATTAGGAATGTGGGGTACCTCCGGCAACGCATTGTTCTTGACCCTAATCAGACAGTCTTGGAGTTGGTCTCGGAGGCCAACGCTTCTGCTGACCCGCAGTATATTAGGGACCAACTCGCGCAACTGTTGTTTCAGAATGAGACTGTGCACGCGCCTATTGGAACGCTTTCGGGTGGTGAGCGTTTCCGCGTTGAGTTTGCCCGTGTTCTTCTTTCGTCGCCTGCTCCGCAGCTATTGCTTCTCGACGAGCCCACCAACAACATCGATATCTCAACCGTGAACTGGCTTGTTTCCGCTCTTGAGAGTTATGCAGGTGCGGTTCTTCTCGTCAGTCACGACGAAGACTTCTGTGAGCGTATGAACCTTGACAGGGAAGTTTCCATCGATGATCTGACCTGATGCCTCCAGGCATCCTCCCGCCAGAAAAGCGAAACCGGGAACTTTCTTGCGTCTCCGGACAGCCGACCTGGAGAAACACCGCCGTTGTGGGGCGCTAAGGGAAAACAAGGAATTTGGTGCGCGTACCCCGCCCCGCGTACCTCGCACCGCACAAGTTCTACGAAGAAAAGTCGATCGCGATGCATTTCAGCATGTCGTAGCCGTCCCCGTTGAGGGCGAACCCGTCGCCGGTGTCCTCGCCGAACCCGAAGGCCTCGAGCATCGCGGTGCCTTCTTTATAGATGGTTGAGTCCGGGAGGTGGGGGGAGTCGGAGATGAGGTTGAACATGAGCTGGTTCCAGTTTTCGCGGCCGAAGGTCGCGTAGAATCCGCGGGCGATGTTTTCGGCGAAGTCGAAGGGGTTGTCGCCGCCGCTGAGCAGCTCGACGCCCTCGTTGGTAATGGTGTAGCGCCCGGTTTGCTCGGCGCGCATGAAGCCGGATTCGACGAAGAAGTTGTGGAGGTGCCTGCGCCAGATGGGGTCGTCGGGGAGGAGGCCGTCCATGAGGTTGTAGAGGGCTTCGGTGATGCCGGTGTAGACGGGGGAGTCGAAGGTTGGGTTAGGCCCGTAGTAGTCCTCGAGGAATTCGCCGATGGCGGCCATGACGGCGGGGTTGCTTTCGGGGTTGGGGTCGATGGCCATGATGTCTTTGAGGTCTTCGCGGTTGGCCAGGTATTCGCGGAGCGCTTCGCGAACGTCTTCGTCTTCTTCGGCGGCGGCCTCGGGGTTCATCATGTTGCGGGCGACCATGGTTTCGACGCTGTAGTACATGCGGTTCGAAATGCTGACCGGGTCTGCCTTGGTAAGCCTGTCGACCATGTGGCCCGGCGACATGACGGGCATGGCGGAGAACAGGGTTGGGGTGATGTGCATGTCGGCGGGTTGGCCGGCTGCGAGGCGGACGGCTTCGTCATAGAGCTCGGTCATCATGGCGGGGCCTTTGAGGTGCTCGATGACGTCGGGGCCGAGCGCGGAGATGAGGACGGGGGTTGGCCCGGCGATGGTGGATGGCCCGAGTACTTGGACGTTGATGTTCCAGTTGGCGCCGGCGTCGTAGATGTAGCTCATGGTTTCGGGCATGTCTTGGACGGTGAGGTCGGTTTCGTCGTATTCGCCGGCGGCTGGTTGGGCGGTGTAGACGCGTTGTTCGCCGTTGATGGTTCCCGAAAACATGTGTGTTGCGGCGCTCGAGAAGCCGAGGGTGGCGTCGATAATGAGTGCGAGTTCCCCCAGGTACATCGAGTGATCAACATTAATGCATCGTGAAATCTCGGGTCGGGAGTTTTCTACGGTGATTAATAGAGAGATGTTCATGTCGTTCACTCTATAGTTTTGTATCTTTTAGCGCTCGCGAACTACCCAGAATGTGCATCGGGTGACGCAGAGCAGCCAGTGGAAGACGAGGAGAGCTGGCAGCGCGGTGGCGATGATGGTGAGCCATTCCAGGTTCCAGACTTCGGCGAGGTGGTGGCTGCCGACGCTGATGGTGCCGGTGGGGAAGGTGGAGGCCCACCAGGCGGGGGAGTAGCGGGCCCAGTGCGCGACGGCGGGGTAGAAGTGCCACATGGCGAAGGCGATCATGGGGATCGCGATGATGAGCAGCACGGTGCCAACGATAAGCTCGGCATCCTTGCCGAACAGCAGGTCCACGGCGGACACTGTCTGCCCGACGACGCCGAGGGGGATCCAGGCGGTCGCCGCGTTCGGCCCGCTCAGGTCCACTTTTCGACGCCACGCCGCCACATACACCCTGGCAAACAGCGGGTACGCCGCACTTATCGACGCCACCAAGCAGCACACGCCGAGTATCCAGTAGATGTCGCCGCCGCCTTTGACGTGGGTGGTCCCGGCCGTGTTGGCTGCCATGATGGGGCCGACGAGCGCGAGCCCCCACGCGAAGTTCGGTTCCCCTTGGAAGCCGCGGAGCTGGTTGGCGTACACGGCGAGGCAGGCGGGCGCCCCGACCCAGAAGCCAACCAGGATGAAGGCGAGGTTGTCCGTGAGGTTGGTCCAGGCGGTGCCGAGCGACATGATCCCGATGAACGTCATGGCCCACGGCGCCATCATGTCCTGGTGGAAGCGGGGCGTGCGGTAGATGATGAACCCGACGACGAGCGCCACCAGGATGGCCACCCCGATACAGGCCACGACCCACGCCAGAGGGTCGAGTCCGCTGATGACCAGCAGCGTCGCCACCAGCGAGGTCCCCATGAGGCTGCCGCCCCACGCCGGGCCCGCTGGCGGCAGGCTATAGCTGGTCCTGGTTTTCACACGCGCTCACGCTGCCAGGAACGGAATCGGAGTGCGCACGCGCACCAGTGGAACAGCAGTAGGAGCAGCAGCCCGAAGGAGAGGGCGTGCCAGCCCTCGGTCCAGGAGCCCAGGCACAGGGTGCCCACCGGGAATGTGGAGCCCCACCAGCCCGGGCCGTACGGCGCCCAGGTGAAGACCGCCTGGTAGAAGCAGTACATGCCGAAGAGGACGCACGGCACGCCGATGGTGAACATGATGATGCCGTAGAGGTGGGCGTCGAAAAGGAAGGTGGAGGCGGCCGTCGACTGGCCGACAACCCCGAGCGGAATCCAGGCCGTGCCTGCCGCTGCGCCGCGCGGGCGATCGCGGCGCCGCCACAGCGACCAGTAGCAGTAAGCGAACAGCGGAATCGCCGGGATGAACGTGAAGAAGAAGCACACGATGCCAGCGTGGTGGTAGAACATGCCGTGCTCGGCGGCGAGCTGCCCGCCGGAGGTCGCCGCAACCATCGGCGTGACCGGCGCCAGCCCCCACGGGAACGCCGGGGTGGTGTAGTGTTCCGAGACCTTCCAGAAGCCCCACAGCTGCCACAGGCACACCGCGATCGACAGGGGAGCGCCGATCCACCAGCTGATCAGCTGGAAGATGTCGTTGCCGGTCAGCGCCGTCCACGCAGAGCCGCACGCCAAAAGCCCCATCGTGTACATGCCCCACGCAGCCATGTTCTGGTGCCGCGGCGGCTCGTTGCGGATACCAGAACACCGCCAACAACACGGCCGCTACCAGCGCAAACGCGATCTGGCCGAAGCGGAACCCGTGCAGCCCGGACAGAGTAGAGGCGATCGACGTCCCCATCAGGGACCCGGCCCACGCGGGGCCATACTTAGGCAACTGCATGCACCTACGCTAAGCCTGCCAACCCTGTTTAGCCAACTACGCAACGCCGCCGAACAGCAGCGCACGGCCCGTTTCCTCCCCCGTATTGCGTAGCGTCACCGCCAGGTGCCCGGCCCCAACCTTGCCTGCCTGGCCGCGCTCCAGCGCGACACCCTCCAGGCGCAGCCCCTCCGACTGAGCAAGCAGGTGGTGCTCGTATTCCTCGTTGACCCAGAGCGTGACCTGCGCGCCGGGCTCCACCCGCAGCTCCGCGGCAAGCCTCCCCTTGGGCCCCGGCACCTCCTGCCCGGCCAGGCGCCCCGCGTAGACGCGCAGCTTCCCGCCGGGCGTGGTGTCCACCGCCTTGAGCACCACCCACTCCGACGGCTCGCGGTCCGTGAGCGCCCTCGTCGTCGTTGGGATGTCTTCAGCCGAACAGATTTCTACAGTCGCACGCATACAGCTATCCTACCGACGTGCAGAAACTTTCCGGTGGCCTCCTACTTGCGCTGGCCCTGCTCACCGCAGCGGGCCCGCTCGGCATCGACATGTACTTGCCCGGCATGCCCGAGCTCGCCACCCAATTATCGACGTCCCCCTCCTCCGCCCAACTGACCATCTCCGGGTTCATGCTCGGGATGGCACTCGGCAACCTGGTCTTCGGCGCGATCTCTGACGGCACGGGCCGCAAACCCGCCATCCTGGTCTCCTCGGTGGTGGCGCTCGCGGCATCGGTGGCCTGCGCCGTCGCCCCCACGATCTCCTTCCTGATCGCCGTCCGGTTCCTGCAGGGCCTGGCCGGGGGCTGTGCCGTCGTCGTCACCCGGGCCGTCATCCCCGACATCGCCCACGGCCGCGAGGCCGCCCGTGGCCTGTCGGGCCTCATGGCGATCTCCGGCTTCATGCCCGCCATCGCCCCAGTCCTCGGCGGCCTGATCATCCCCACCTTCACCTGGCGAGGCGTCTTCTGGACCATCGCCGCCGTCAACCTCGCCCAGATCCTCATCGCCTGGCGCTTCGTCCCCGAAACCCTCCCACCCGAGCAGCGGACCCGCGGCACCCTGCGCACCATCTTCCCTCGCATGGTCCAGTGCCTGCGGCGCCCCGCCTTCCTCGGCTACATGTTCGCCGCCGGCCTCGGCTTCGGCACCCTATTCTCCTATATCTCGGCATCCCCGCTGGTCCTGCAGGTGCAACTCGGCGTTACACCAACTACCTTCTCCCTCATCTTCGGCGGCATCGCCCTGCTCATCCCGCTGTCGAACTCCATCAACATGCGCTTGGTGAAAACCCATCAGCCGCGCACCCTCCTCGTCGTGGCGTTATCTGTTGACATCCTCGCCGGCCTGATCCTGCTCGCCTACAGCCAGCTCGGCCCCAGCCTCACGATGCTCCCCTTCATCGCCATCCTCTCCGCCATGGCTGGGTTCATCATGGCGAACGCCTCGGCGCTCACCGTGGAGGAGATCCGGGACATCGGGATCGGCGCCGGCACTGGCGCGATGGGCTTCTTCCAATTCATCATCGGCGGCCTGGTCCCTCCCCTGGTGGCGCTCGGGTCCAACCCGACCGCATCGATGGCCAACGGCATCCTCACCTGCGCCGGCCTGGCCCTGCTTGGCGTGCTGTTGGGGAGCGCGGCACCACATTCCAGGCCTAAAAACATCTAGCACTTCTGTGGCGTGCAGGTATCCTAAGGTCGGTTTTCAAACGCTGGAATTTGGTGCATGGAGTGGGGAGCGAGTGACAATGGACGCAATCCTGTCGGCTGAACCCGGTAAAAGCCCAGGTCGTGAAAAGTGGGTTGCGTCTTTTGTCACTCGGGTCGGCGAGGGTGACACCAAATTCCTTTGCGCAGAGATCGCGACCTGGGGAAATAGCCAGGCACCTTTCCGGAAAATCGGGAATTTGGTGCACGTTCTGCCGCGGTTAGCGCCAAATACCCACATTAACAATCAGCGACCTGGGCTTTTGCGTGCACGTCCAGCTCAACGCTCGAACTCAGAGAAAAAGAGCTATCGATTTCGACCCGGTTCTACTTATCCTCAGAGCGATTGTCCGTGAGAAAACCCATGAAACTGAAGTATGGGACATCTTCTGTCGCTCGTTGAACGGCTGCGAAAACAGCATCACTAATAGGGTCAATCACCTGGTCACTTAGGTTTAAGACTTCCAAGAAGAAGTGCTGGGTAATCATGTACGGACGAAGGCTTTCCTGATTGCTACCAGGTTCTAATTCTTTAGCAAGTTCATACTCGTCTTCATCGCATTCACCAACTGTGAAATCGGGAAGAGCGTCAATTTCGGAGAAGGAAACTTTGAGTTCCTTCTGGAGACGCTCTGCAATATGGCATGAAACTCTTTCAGAGCAATACACGTAAAGCTCTTCGTAAAAGCCTTGCAGCTCACCATTTGACAAGGAAGAAAGACTGGTCATTCGAAAGCCGCTCCGTTCATGAGTAGTTGGGATAGTAAGTTTAGCTTTCACGGGGGCAGCAATTTCGGTTGCGCCGAGTGCTAGTGCTTATGCACCGAAGCCAGCATCGGAAGTCTTCCCAGCGCAGAAAAAGCCTCCACGAGGAAAAGGATTCAAGCTCAAGCACTGCCGAGCAATCTAGCGCCGAACCAACCCCTAAATAATCTTCCGCTCCCTCGCCCGGTCGACGGCGGCGGTCCGGTTGTCTACGCCGAGCTTGTTATAGATGTGGATCAGGTGGGTTTTCACCGTGGCCTGCGAGATGAAGAGCCGGTCGGCGATGGCGCGGTTGGAGGCGCCGGTCTGCAGGGCGCGCAGGATTTCGATTTCGCGGGCGCTTAAGGCTTCGTCGGGGCGCATGAGGCGCTCGGCGAGGACTCCGGCGACTTCCTGGGAGAGGACGCGTTTGCGCTGGGAGGCGGCGATGATGGCGTCGTGGAGTTCGTCCTCGGGGGCGTCTTTGAGCAGGTAGCCGAGCGCGCCTGCTTCGACGGCGGCGACGACGTCGGCTTCGGTGTCGTAGGTGGTCAGGATGAGCACGGGCGGGCCGCCTGCTTCGCCGAGGCGCCGGGTGACTTCGATGCCGTCCACGTGCGGCATCTGGATGTCGGTGACCACAACGTCGACGTTGTCGGGCATCCGCTCGATGGCGCGCCCGTCCGCGCCTTCGCCAACAACGGTGATGTCGCCGAAGGAGTCGAGCACTGCGCGGAGGCCGGCGCGGACGACGGGGTGGTCGTCGAGAAGCATGACGTTGATCTCACTCATGGGTGTCCTTTCCCAGGGGGATGCTTGCTGCTAGTACGTTACCTTCGACGCTGAGGGTGCCGCCGACCTCCGCGACGCGCGCCCGCAGCCCGCGCAGGCCGTAGCCTTCGGGCCCGGTGATGCCGCGGCCGTTGTCGAAGACGTCGACGGTGGCGACGTCCCCAAGCTGTTCCACCGTGACCACGGCGCGGGTGGCGCCGGCGTGGCGCACGATGTTGGAGAGCCCCTCGCGCACGACTCGCTCGATGACGCCGGCGGCGGGCTCGGGCACGTCTTCGACGTTGAGGTCCACCGTGAGCCGCTGCCCGAGTGCTTGTTGACGCCCCTCCGCTCCCCGCGCGAGCTCCTCCAGCCTGCGTGGCAGGGGTTCGGCGGGCCCGGCGTTGACGGCGACGAAGCGGCGCGCCTCGGCGAGGTTGTCGGAGGCGGTGGCGCGGATGGTGTCGAGGATCTGTTTCGCGCCGGGCTCGGTGATCTGTTTGTCCAGCGTGCGGCCGAGCAGCACGATGGAGCTGAGGCCTTGCGCGATGGTGTCGTGGACTTCGCGGGAGAGGCGGGCGCGTTCTTCGAGGACGCCGGATGCGTGTTCGGCGGCGGCGAGTTCCATGTGGGTGGCCTGGAGTTCATAGGCGAGATGCTTGTAGTGGTCGGCTTCGGCGCGGAGTGCCCGGTAGGAGTGGTAGATCAGCAGCGCGAGCACGGTGCCGAGCAGCGGTCCGACTACCCCGCCGATTCCCGCGCCCGGCGCTGTGACCGACAGCGTGAATGCCAGCAGGAGCGCCGCCACCGCGATACCGGACCAGGTGGGCAGCACCACGGAGACAAGGATGACCAGCGGGAACTCCAGCCAGACGAACTCGGCGGCGTGCAGCGCCATGACCACCCACAGCGCGAGGACGGCGGCGAGCCAGGTGTACATGGCGCCGCGGGAGAACCGCCTGCCTTCGTTGTAGGCGACGGTCCCGGCCAGGTAGAGCAACGCGAAGGGGACCGCCATGCAGATGGCCAGCGGGTTCCACCGGCTGGAGGCGATGCCGACGAACAGCAGCACGGCGACCAGCACGTGCAGGCTGACGCGCAGGAAGGTGAGGATCCGGTTGGTGGTGTTCACGCAGATCACCTTAGACGCTGCACCCGACATCCGATGGAGGGCGGATCAACCGGACGGTTGATTCGAGGTTCAACCCCGCTCCCGATGTGGAATGTGCCTGCTCACACGCACAATGTGGGCATGTTCGTCGGATTGAGAGAAATTGTGAAAGCCAAGGGGCGTTTCGGCCTCATTGTTGGCACGGTCGGGTTGATCACGTTGCTCGTGGTGATGCTGACCGGGTTGACCAACGGGTTGGGCAAGCAGAACACGGAGGCCTTGGAGGCACTGGATGCAAAGTCGGTGGTCTTCCAGGACATGGATGAGCCTTCCTATATGACGTCGCGCGTGACGGCGGAGGAGGGCACGGTCCCGCTGGGCACCGGCCAAACGCTGCTGCTGCGGGAGAACGGCAAGGAGGAGTCCATCTCCATCCTGGGGCTGCCGAAGGGCACTGAGCTTCCGGGTGGGGAGGTGCTCGGCGACGGCGCGGTCGCGTCGCGTGAGCTACACGTCGCGCCTGGCGACGAGCTCTCCGTCGGCGGCACCCCGATCATCGTCGACGCCGTCACGGATGACTTGTACTTCTCCCACACCGCGGTCCTGTGGGTGAACACGGCGGACTGGAAGGCCGCCATGCACACCGACGCGGACGGCACGGTGCTGCTCGCTAGCGATGACCGCGGCATGAGCATGAAGAAGTCCTTCAACGGCCTGGCTGCGTACAAGTCGGAGCAGGCGTCCTTCAACATGATCCTGGGCTTCCTGTACGCCATCGCGGCGCTGGTCATCGTGGCCTTCTTGACGGTGTGGACCATGCAGCGCACCCGTGACCTGGCCATTTTGAAGGCGATTGGGGCGTCGAATAGCTACTTGCGCAAGGATGCGCTGGGTCAGGCGGCGGTGCTGCTGGGCATCGGCGCGGCGGTTGGCGCCCTGATTGCGCTGGGCATTGGGCTGGCGGCGTCGAAGGTGGCGCCGTTCTCGCTGACAGTGCTCACAGTCGCCGGTCCGCCGCTCGCGATTTGGGCGATTGGGATGGTCGGCGCGTTCATCGCGACGCGCCAAATTACAAAAGTTGAGCCGCAGCTCGCACTGGGAGGTATTGCGTAAATGTTGCACATGAAGGATGTCACCGTCACGTTCCAAGACGGTGAAGAGACAGTCACGGCGCTGGATAACGTCAGTTTCGACGCCAACCCCGGCCACCTCACCCTCATCATTGGTGAGTCCGGCTCCGGCAAGTCCACCCTGCTTTCCGCGGCGGCGGGCCTGCTCACCCCGGACAGCGGCACCGTTCTTGTCGACGCCACCCCGGTCTCCGACGAAGTCCGCCTGCAGAAGATCGGGATGATTTTCCAGCAGGCCAACCTGATCGGGGCGTTGAACGTCCGGGATCAGTTGCTGGTCACCGACCACATTCGTGGCGTGAAGCCTCGCGTGGACCGCGCGAACGAGCTGCTCGCGGAAGTCGGCCTGGACGGCCTCGGGGACCGCAGCATGCAGCAGCTCTCCGGCGGGCAGCGCCAGCGCGTCGGCATCGCCCGCGCGCTGATGGGGGAGCCGAAGCTGATCCTCGCGGACGAGCCGACCGCGGCGCTTGACTCCGAGCGCTCCCACGAGATCGTGGCGCTGTTGCGCACCCTGGTGGAGGAGCACGATATCGCCTGCGGGTTCGTCACCCACAACGCCAGCCTCATCTCCGAGAGCGACGAGGTTGTCCGCGTCCGCGACGGCCACGTGTCGCGCGAGCGCGTTTCAGCGTAGCCGCGGCCGCGACCCAAGCGCCAAGGTGATGAACGCGCAGGCCGCCAGCCCGGCCGTCATGCAGAGCGTGCCAGGCAGGAAGCCGGCGTCCACCACTGCGGCGCCGAGCGCGGACCCGGCTGCGATCCCGACCTGGTAGGTCACCACGTAGATGGAGCTTGCCAGGTCTTCGTTGCGCTTCCCGGCGTGCAGGAAGATGGTGGTCGCCGACGGCGGCAGCGCCCCATTCGCCAGACCGAACACGATAATCATCGCGATGATGAGCAGTACCGATTTCGTCTCCAGCGCGAGCAGCCCCAGCGCCGCCGACCCGACCAGCAGCACGGCGACGAACCCGTTGACCCGGATCATGCGCCGGTCCACCGTGTTGCCCGCCGTCAGCACGCCAATCACCCCGCAGATGCCGAAGAGGGATAGCCCGAACGGGACCAGCTTCGGCCCGGCTGTCGTCGTCATGAGCAGCGCCAGGTAGGTAAAGGTGGTGAACACAGCCGTAACGTTGAACGTCAGGAAGAGTACCAGCGACGGGATCGCCGACTTTGTCCGCTTCGCCCCCGTTGCCGGTTCCGGGTGCTTCGCCGGCATCGAGGGGAGCGACGCCACCAACGCCACCACCGAGAAAATCACCGCGACGCCCAGCACCCAGGTGGCGCCGCGCCACCCGATCCACCCGCCGAGCATGGTCGTCAATGGGGTACCGATCACCGCCGACATCGTCGACCCGAACGAGACAGTCGCCACCGCCTTGCCCGTCCTCCCCTTCGGCGCCAGCCGTGCCGCCATCGGGTTGATGAGCGACCAGAACAGCCCGTGCGTAAACGCCGCGGTCACCCTCGCCGCCACCAGCACCGCGTAACTGTTCGCGATGCCCTGCAGGATCACGCCCCCGGCGAGGAAGCCAAGCGTGGCCAGGAAGACGGGCCTGCGGTCCCAGTTGCGCGTGAAGTGCATCAGCGGGATGGTCACCACGGCGACCAGGCCGGCGTACACGCTCATGAGGAGGCCGATCTGGCCTTCCGTCACCCCGAGGTCCTGCGCCATGGGTCGAATCAGGCCGACCGCGAACATCTCGTAGGTGACGTAGACGAACGCCGCGAAGCTCATCGCGGACAACGGCAGCATAGGAAGCGACGACTGTTTACTCACACGTGACAACCTACACCGTGCGTGTTAGGCGAACGCCCCCAGGTTGAGAGCCTGCATGATAAGGGTGCCTCCCGCCAGCACCGCGCCCAGCACACCCAGCACGATCCCGGCGATCGCGAGCGGCGTGAGCTCCTTCTCTTCCTCGGTCTCGGTCGGGGTCGTGGTTGTGGGCGCGGGCGTGGTTGTGGTCGGGGCTGGCTTCGTTGTGGCCGTTGCGGTCGGCTCGGGTGCTTGGGTGGTTGGCGTGGCCGGTGTCGTGGGCGTGGGCTTTGGTGCCGTGCTGGTAGTCAGCGTCGGGATCGGCGGCACCACCGTATTCACCGCGTTCGGCGGGATCGGTAGCGCCAGGGTGGCGTCGCCGCCGGCGGCACAGAGCTTCTCAGCCCGCTCCCGCAGAGTGACGTATTCCTTGACGCGCCGCAGGTTGGTGTAGAAGAACGTGTCTGCGTATTGCTGCGCCCAGGCGGTTGCGGCGGCGTCGCTGAGCCCAGGGAAGCGGGTTTGGAGCTCGCGCGCGATGTCTGGGGTTTCAGTGGCTTGGGTGACCGGCCGGAACAGGGCGCGTTGCCCTGGCCCGAGCACCTGGTATTGCCCCATCAGTTCGTAGTAGTGGTAGGTGAGCACGTCATCCGCCGACGCCTGCGGTGTGGTGCGCTGCGGACTGTACTTGAAGAGGTACCACTCGGCGACGCTCGCGGGCAGCCCCGCCTCTGTGAAGGCCTCAACCGCGTACGTGTGCTGTAGCGAGTCGGGCCGCGCGAAGTTGCTGGGTGCGAGGAACTCTCGCCCTTCCTCTTCCCTAATCCGCTTATAGACGTCCTCTTCGACCTTCCCCAGCTCCGGAAACGCTTGCCGGAATGTTTGATAGTCCAGCGCGTACTCTTTCTCGGGCGCGGAGAAGTGGAGCCGCGCCGCGTTCATGAGGCGGGCGTATTCGGCGGGGGAGAGGTAGAACGCGCAGAGTTTCGTCGCGGGATCTTGGGGGCCGATGACGGCGGCGTCCGCGACTGGAGATAGGAAACTGGCGCTGAGCCCGAGGGCTACAACGCCAGTGAAAAATCTCCGAGACTCCATGGAGATGAGATTACAGCATCTTGGCTGCCGTCAGGCCGAGGACCGCCAGGATTGCAATCACGATGGTGCCAACAATGCCACCGATAAGGGCAGCCGAGTTATCGCTCGTATCGACTGTCTTCGAAGGCTCATCGTTCACGGTGGTCTTCCCGTTCAATGGGTTGACCTGAACGTCAACGGAAACCGTGGTGGTCGGAGAGGAAGGCGTGGTGGTTGGCTGCTGTTCCTTGTTACGGTCCGTGCCCTCAGCACCCTGCGAAACTGCGTCCGGGTTGGAGTGCTGTGTTGGGAAGAGCACGATGCCGGACTTGCCGTCGCGGCAGTTGTCCTTCGACTGGTTCAGCGCTGCTTCGACCTCCGCCATGGTGCGGGTCTCTGCGACGCCTTCCTGGTTCTCGAACTGGTCAACCCAAGCAGCTGCCTGTTCGTCGGTGAGGCCCTTGAACTGGTCCTTCTTTTCCTGGATCAGGGCGTCGCGGTCACCGATGGTCGGGAAGACTGGTTCCGGTGCGCGGAACGACTGCTTCGAGGCTGGGATCTCGCCGTTCTCGAAGTACTTGTCGTACTCCAGGATCTCTGGGAGGCGACCCGGGTTCTCGAAGCCTGCCACGACTGCGTCGCTCCACTTGTGGGTGACGTAGTCGAGTGCGACAGACTCTGGCAGTTCCGAGTCCTCAGCGACCTGCTTAGCGAGCTCAGCGAGCTTCGGGCGAGGATCTGGCTGGAACTGCTGCTGGTACGCAAAGTCCGACTTCAGATCGTTGTACAGTTTCTCGCCGTGCATCTTGGCTGCTGGGAAAGCCTGCTCGAATGCGAGCTTCCACGCCTTGTCGACGTCGAAGCTTGCTGCCTTGCCCTTCGACTGCTCATAAAGCTTTGTCTCTTCGGCGTTAAGGCGGATGGAGCATACGCCGGAGACATTCTCGCCAACGGTGGCACCTTCAGCGGAAGGGGCGACCATGGCGCACGCGCCGAGCGAGAGCGCGATTGCGATTGCTTGGAGTCTCCGATTGTTGAACATATTTCTGAGTGTAGCCGAGGGAGCTGCGGAAACGTATTCGTTCGTTGACGCGTGTTTCTGTATTTATCCAGGAAAAACCGTAAATAAACCTTAATATTCACATACTCGCAGGTCCATGACATGTGTTTGCGGGATTGTTCAACATCTACATTTAAGGAAGCCACAAACCAAACAAAGGGACCATACCCCACCTAACCCTTTCTGGGGGTGTGGAGGGTGAAAATGCAGTTCATCGGCATTAAATTACAGCGGTGTAATTTAGGCCCACATACACTGCTTTTGCTAAAAACGTGCGCACCACGCCGTAGCACTACGCACATTGGATGCAATTTCACTAGCAGAAGTCTGTGCGTGGCCGTACGGCGTCCGGGAAGCGAGCCACGCAGCCACCGCGTGGACCTGAACCGACTGCGCCAAAAGCAGCACATCGTCCATCCCGTCGCGCGCCACACGAGCCCCAATAATCCCGGCAAGCACATCGCCGGAGCCGGGTGTGGCTGCCCAGGAGGAGCCGGCGTCGATAAGGATGGATTCCTGACCGTCCGAAACGACAGTGGCGCGCCCTTTGCGGACCACCGTGCAACCAAGTTGGCGGGCGCAGTCGGCAGTCTCCTCGACGCGATCGTTGGTCATACCTATATATAGGCGTGAAAATTCACCGTCGTGCGGGGTCACCACAACCCGCGCCAACTTACGCGGCGCGCGGGCCACACGGGTGAGCGCATCCGCGTCGAGCACCACCGGCACACCCTGCTGCAACACCCAATCGACGGCAGCATCCGCCTCCCCATCGATCCCGATACCAGGGCCGCACACCCACGCCTGCACCTGACCGGCTTGCTCCAACTCGCGGGTGGCCACGACCTCCGGCCGCGCCCGTACCACCTCAAGCGCCTGCGCGCCCGCGAACCGCACCATCGCCGGTGTCGCCGTCACCGCCCCAGCCGTGCACAGCAGCGCCGCGCCCGGATACGTGCCGCTGCCAGCGTGGATGCCGACCACACCGCCTGTGTATTTGTCGTCATCGGCGCCGGGCTCCTTGACGCTCACCGGCACCGGGCCCATCGGCCTGATGCCCTCGAGGTCCAGGCCCGTGTTGGGCACCGCGCGGTACGCCCGCACGGAGCTCTCCGGCAGCGGTAGGCCAATGTCCGCGCACAGCACGTTCCCGCAGCGCGTCGAGAGGGCGTGCGCGTAGCGCCACGCGCCGAACGTCACCGTCACGTCGGCCTGCAGCGCGTTGCGGCCGGCCTCGCCGGTGTCGGCATCCACGCCGCTCGGCACGTCCACGGCCAGCACCTGGTTCGCGTCGATGTCGGCGACAGCGTCGGGCAGGTCGCCGGCCCCGCCGAGGCCGAAGAGGCCGTCGATAAGAAGGTCGCACACCCCAGGCTTCTCGACGACCCCACCTCCGGCCCCCACAAACGCATCCAGCCCACGCTGCTGCGCCCGGCCCAGTGGCAGCCAAGCCTCGACGTGCCAGCCCTCCCTGGCGAGCTCCGCCCCCGCGTACATCGCATCCCCACCGTTGCCGCCCGGGCCCACCAGCAACAACACTCGCTCCCGCGGCCCCGACATCTCGCGCGCCACGCGCGCCACAGCATGCGCGGCGCGTTGCATCAACGCATCTGGAGACGCCTCAGCGGCAAGGAGGGGAGCTTCCGCGGCTCGAATCTCCGCGGCGGAATAGGCAAACGGTGCAGCAAACATTCCGCCATTCTACGCGCTATTCCGCCTGGCAGGAGGGGCACCAGAACAAATTGCGGCCCTCGTACTTGCGCACCTCGATCGGCGTGCCGCACACAAAGCAGGGCTCGCCGGCGCGGCGGTACACGTAGACCTCACCCCCGTGGTCGTCCTTCCGGGGCGGCCTGCCCATCGCCTCAGGGGTGTGCTCGGGGCGCACAGTATCGATCCGGCCGTGCTCCACCCCGTACTCCATCAGCTCACGCACGTCCTGCCACAGGCGCAGGAACTCCCCGTGGTCCAACGCGCGGCCCGGCACGAACGGGGAAATACCCAGGCGGAACAGCGGTTCCGCACGATAGATATTGCCCACGCCCGCGAAGTACTTTTGGTCCATCATCAATGACCCAATCGTGCGTCTCGACGCCCGCACCCTTTTCCACAACGCCTCCGGGTCCGCGTCCGGGTCAAGGGGGTCTTCGCCGCTGCGGTCCAGAATCACCTGCTCCTCCGGTGGGGAGACGTAGCGGCAGTACTGCGGGCCGCGCAGGTTCGCGGCCACGTCCTCGTTGGCCAGGCGCAGCCGGATCTGGCCCCACACGTCCTCGGCGGGCTCGAATCGGAAGGAGCCAATCAGGCCCAGGTGCACGTGCACCGTCGCCGTGGAGAACTCCAGGAACAGGTGCTTGCCCACCGCGCGGGCCTCCGTCAGGGTGGCGTTTGCGAGCGGGGAGACGTCGAAACGCCCTTGCGGTGAGGAAATCTCGATGAGCTGCCCCGCAAACGTGTCGTTCAGGTGGTGGGCGAGGCGGTGGATGACGTGGCCTTCGGGCATTGGACTCTGCTACTCCTTATATCTCACCGACCAAGGTACAGCGCGCACCCGCTTCCGCTCCGGTCGACCTCTTAGCGTCGACCAATGCAGGTCACGGCAATTTGGGGCTTTTCGATGCCAAAAACCTGATTCCGCGCTGACCAGGGTTGGTCGACCGTAAGAGGTCGACGGGAACCAACCCGCCCCAACGTGCACAAATAGAGATGCGCGCGCTGGCCCGGTATACTTCAGGTTCC
>NZ_JBSZCG010000106.1:0-35701 GCF_054166365.1 Corynebacterium sp. UMB8791
ATGAGCGAACATACTGCGCAAATGAAGGTTCTTCTCGTTGATGATGACCCGCGGGTCTTATCCTCATTCCGACAGTATTTCGCCACTACTAAAGACATCCGCGTTGTGGCAGAAGCGCACAATGGAGTCGAGGCTCTCACCGTGCTCGACAACGTCCCTCTCGATATCATTCTGGCCGATATTCACATGCCGGAGATGGACGGGGTGACGTTGTTGAGCGAGGTTCAACGACGAACGGACCCGCCTCCATTCGTGGCGATCACTGCACTTGACAGTGACGAGACAATGCTCAGAGTGCTGGCCGGTGGTGGTGCCGGTTATGTTCTTAAGAGTTCACGACCACAGGCAATTATTTCCGCAGTTCGAGACGCAACCACTGGCGGAATCACGGTATCTCCACAGGCCCTGAGCAGACTCGTTGATTACATCCCTGACAAAGTTCCCACACCCCCAGCAGCCCACCGAGTGGACTTCTTTTCAGCCTATGAGGACCTAACTAAGGTAGAGGCGCGCATTCTACATTGCATATGCCAGGGGCTATCTAATGCTGAAATAGCTTCCGCAATGAAGTATTCCGAAGCGACGGTAAAAAAGCATGTCTCTCACCTCATCGCGCGCTTCGGCGCGACCTCAAGACTCAGTTTGGCAATCACAGTGATCCAATCAAAATTGGGCAAGTCGTGGTAGAAATTTTTCTGATCGGCCGACTACTCTGCTCGTTTCTTCCGCACAGACACCCTCGCCAACCAGCTGATGGTGCTACGCATTGATGACACCGCACGCATGGAGCTTCTTCGAAACAGTCCGCTATGACGTTACCGTTCGGTGAAGACGCTGCTAATAAAGAAGCGTTCTTCTTGTTAGGACCACGGATTTAGTAACACCGTGGTGAGTATCCAGTAACGCCCGGGTGAGTATCGAGTAAACCAAGCGCTGCGAAGCCTTGGCCTGACCACTGCCGAGCAGGTCGCGGCGTTGACGAATGACGAGTTGAACGAGATATTCGTTGACAGGCGCAGCAGCGGGCAAGGCGAGTTCGTCCCGATTGACTTTGGCGCGATCGTCAAAGCACGCACAGGGCGTACGAAGCAAACACTGCAGGTGTTGTGGGCTCGTTACACCACCGGCCCCGGCCAGGCGGGTCAGCGTCATTACAGCTACGACCGGTTCCGCCAGCTGGTCGCCTCCCATGTTAGTGCGACCGGGCTTACCGCCCGGATCACCTATGTGCCAGGGCATACGATGCAGGTGGATTGGGCAGGTACCAAGATGCGCCTGTACGACCCTGCGGGCACACCGGGTGCGTAAGTCAGCATTTTCGTCGCTTCGCTACCGTATTTGTCGCTGGCGCAGAACGTAGGATTCTGAGATGTTCCTCGAGGCACACGCTGGCGATCCCCGATTTGTCTTTCTGCCACATACCCAATCGAAGTTTGGGCATACTTGTGCCATGACTTCCTCAGTAAAAGAAATTCTTAGCTACACCCTCCGGCGAGAGGGTGAAGATGATATCTATTTTGAATACTCCACCGAATCCCATTTCGGAGAACATCAAATATCCGCTTGCACTGAGCCGCGGATAGGAAAAATCCTTAAGTGGGCTTATATCGCCTGGGCGAAAAAGGAGATGAGCACGGCCCGGGCCCTACACTCTCTATAAACGTCAAAGACGAAACTGGAGACGATAGCCGTATTCAAAGAAGAGGACTAGGAACCGCACTATACGTTTTGGCATGCATAAAAGCCGGTAAACGACTAAAAAGCCACCCCGACCAGCCACGAGAAACTGACGGTGAGAAACTAGCAAAAGCGATGGAACAGATTGACATTGAAGGAATCCTTCGCGGAGATATCTCCCCCGGGATTGTTGGCCTGCATGCCGATTAATTCCTTCCGACATGGTTACGCTACAGAAAAGGCCCCTAGTCCCAAGGTTATTCTGAAGTACGTATCTCTTTCGCAATTGCGAGAACCGAGTCGACGGCAAGAACGGCTTTTACACGGTGAACTGGTGTATCAGCCTGGGCCAGCTCCTCGCGGGCATTGGCAAGTCGGCGATACATATCTTCAATGACACCAACCCGACTTGCGATTCGCGTGCCGATGCCCTTGGTGTATTTCAGCTTATCCCAGGCGATTAGTTCCTCAGAAATATCAAACGACGAGGCATCATTGCTAAGCTGCTGAATCTAACGCGAAACCGCTCGAAGCGTGTTATCTCCACACTCGGAGGAACGGAGGATAAGGAATACTCCAACTGCGATCGACCCTAGGGTTACTAGGGAAGCTAAAATGATAAGCGCTATGCCATAATAAATGAATGCCAAGCCGCAAACCACAAATCCGTGTTAGCATTAAAAGGCTTGACGTTCCGAAAAGGATCCGTCATTGGTTTCGGAAGAGTTGCTCTTCACTAACGCACCTCCAAATGATCGATGAAATCTGGCCACAGCAGGTAGGCAGCATGTCGCAACGACTACTCCGCACGGTTCTACCGCACCGGCATGCTCGCCTCCGAACTGGCAGTGAAGCGTCCTGCAACCCGCAGATCCCTCACGACTGAAGTTCATCCAGCACCTCCACGACGTTGACGTCCTCGTCTTGGATGACGTCCTGACCACCCCTGTTGATGCCGCGACCGCGCACCAACTTCTCAATATCCTCGCCGGGCGGGAAGGTAAAGTCTCAACGATTGTGACCTCACAATTCACCCCGCTGGAGTGGTACAAGTCCATCCCCGACGCCGTGATTTCCGAATCAATCCTCAACCGACTCGTCTCCGGCGCCGAGATCATCACACTCGAAGGACCAAACATGCGCCTGACCACCAACGCATAACCACCAACAACGCCTGAGTGAGACACCGCTACCGGATACTCACTCAGGCGCTACCAGATACTCACCACTCCGCTACTATTTCAGTCTTCTGAAAAGGGTACCGTTACATATATGCGACGAAGAAAAGCTTCGTGTATGCCGGGTTTGTCATTGCTTTTTACTCTCGACGGATCGTTGGATGTGAAGTGCCAGTTATGCCTCCAGGAAAACTTCAAATACAGGGGTGTAATACTCCAGTACGGTAGCGTTGGAACATGCATAATTTCCGTTCACTTCAACCCATTCGGTCCACTCTGATCTGTTCTGATCAGGATAGTTTCGACGCGCTATAACAATTCGACACTCTATATTCTGCTCAGCAAATTTCGCAATAACATATTGAGCTAACTTTTCGTCGAAATGGCTCCCCTCGATTTCCGTGAGTAGGCGCCAAGTGAAACGATTCTGCTTCTTACTTAGAGGCGATGGATACTTGTACGAGTAAGGAATAACGCACAGCTCTTCTTTCACTGCTTCTCTCTTTCTGCTATCCATTTCATTACGTGGTCATAAACACCATCTGCCGATAAGCATTCGTACCCGTGGTACAACCCACCCACTTGTATTAGAGTTACATCTTCCTGCTCAGACGCTGTTCGCAAGAAAAAACCCCACGCGTCTAAGAACGGGGTAGAAGGATTCAAGTCCTGCGTTCCGTGGCAAACAAGCAAGTGGTGGCGGTTATCAACTTGGGCTCTTCTCCAATCGAACCACGGAGGGGTGGGCCTCAGTGGAGTTTCTGAACTTATGGGAGTGCTGATAGAAAACGGTCCGCCAAATGGGGTTCGAGCACGGTCGAAGCAAGCTGATACTAGAACCGCGTTAATTGGAACATTTATCGTACTGTTTAATATAAACCTAATCACACCGCAGCTTTCGCTAACGCCCACGATATTAATAGGCACCGGGTCCCCCGCAAGATTAACGCCCTGCATCTCAATAAGCTTTTTCACGATAAGGTTAGCGCATCTTATGGCCGTAGATGCTGAGGTGAGGGAGCTCACCGGGAGGCTAATGGCGCACGTTCTGACCCTGGATCCATCCTTACAATCATTCACTGTCTTAATAAGTTCGATAGTGGGGATGTCGGTGTGGGAAAAACCAGAGAATGAGATGCTAAATATTTCGATCATCGTTTTTCCAGCAGACGTTTGACCATATCGTTCGTCGTGACGACTTCAATGTCGCGGCCTCTGGTCGCGTCCGCCACGCAACAACCTTCCAGGAGCGGTCTTCTGGTTTCATTGTCGACGATATCCACAAGTATGCTGTGGGACATTTGAAATAATGCCTTATTTATTGATGATTTTTTAGTTCCTATTTCTATAAAACCGGGCATAACGGCTTGACTGCTTTGTTGTAGGGAAACGCTCTTTCCATTCCATCTCCATGGACCATGCGGGTTTAGAAAGTGGGAGCTAGTACACAATAGCGCAGAGACGGGCAGATATTTTCCATTATCGAGGGCAGAAGCCACCTCCATGAACTCATTGATGAACCTATCGCTTACCCAGCTTCTTGTTTCTACAAAAAAGGAGTACGATAAAATTCTGAAAAATGGTAACATTAAATTTCTCCAACTTCTATAGTTTGTGCGGGCAGGTCGATTACGTTGCCTTGGTGGCTGACCTCAATGAAGGGATATTTGACCGCCAGGTCAGACAGCAGTGCTCGAGCGCGATTCGCGTTATCGTTGTCAAGTCCACTTAATGGCTCATCTAGCGCTATGACCAAGGGGGTTCCAATGATCGCTCTGGCTAGGGATATTCTGCGGCCCTGACCCCCGGATATGTCCGTACCGCTTCCGTCAATGTGTGTTTGCGAACCGCCTCGAGCTTGAAGCTCAGAAGTGATGCCAAGCGCGTCTAAAACCTTGTCGATTTCTTTGGCAGGGATATTCCGGCCCATTGCAACGTTTTCTGCGACTGTGCCATCCAAGAAGACATTGGTCTGGGGACAGTAGCCGATTTGGCCAGAAATCTTTCTATCTGGGTCAAGGATCGTGGATTTTAGGTAAGTACTCTTTCCGCTACCAGATGGCCCTGTTACCCTGACTAGACCATTCGGTGGGTTAAGGACTTCCTGGGAACCGCGCACTAGGTGGAAATCTCGTCTGTGGAACAGTGAGCCGAGCGTCTCTCGTGCTAGGGAGCCTCTCTTCACTATTTCGAAACAATCTCCCAGGCTAGATAGTGGACGAGCGACTAACGTAGCGAAAGTCATTACAGCGACTGTCGATGCAATATCGTTCTGCTGGGCGAAGTAAAGGTACCAGAGTAAGATAAACGCAGGGGAAAGATGATTGATCAGAGACGGTACGAATGTTGTGATACTGGAATAGCAGGATTGACGGGCTGAGGTCCGAAAATAACTGTTAGCGCTGGTTTGTGTCCGCTGATTCGCCCACTGCTCAGCAGCGGCTGCCTCTACGACATCTGCAAAATCAGGAACAAATCGTTGCCGCATTGTTTTTGAAAAACTGGCAAGGCAATCCATGTTATCTTTCCAGGCTAGAGAGGATTTGTTAGCCAGCCATTTGGAGCTGAGGATTGCGCATAATGATGTCGTTCCGATGATGATCATAGCGTCGACCGTCATATCGTCAAGGACGACAAATGCGCTCGAGAATGCCGCAATCGACGAGAAAACCGTGTTTGGCAAGCTTCGCCACGTGTCGACAAGGGCGCCACCATCGTTCATTAGTCGGGATTGAAGTCTATCTGGGTCAGGTCGTGCGGCTCCCCGCGAGGAGAGCTCCTCTACAGCAGTGGAGAATAGGGAGCTTAAATGAACTATGTTCGCTTTTAGAGTGACGAGCTGGCTAATGAACAGCGAGGCTGGCCCAGCGACTGTGAATGCGATGAATAAGATGACGTCTTCGGTGTCTATGTTTCCTTGGGCGTACCCAGCTAAAGCCAGCTCTAAGCCCTTGGCCGGAAGTACCATTAAAAAACCTTGAAGGAAAGAAACTCCCCAGCTAAATATCACCCAGATTAGTGTTGGCTTGGCCAGTCCGAAAGCCCAAGAAACGGGTTGGCCGAAAAGCTGCTTTTCCTTTTGCTCCTGATTCATCTACGCGCGGCTCCTTGCGAGAAATCCGATGATTTCAGTAATCCCATTCAGCTGGCGAGTCTTAGGGCATTCAGGACCATCGGAGAAATGAACAAGAGCAGTGGGAAAACTACTAATCCGGTGAGCACGGACCAAACTGCTATGCTTCTCGTCCTCGAAGATAAGAGGTATAAAGAAGTCTCGATCTTTGAGAACACTTTTTAAGACGCGGCAAGAATTACATCCCTGCTGGGTGAAAACGGTGATTCCGGATATATTCTCGAAGCCCACTTCCTGCACAGGGGGTAAAGCACTCTCGGCCTTGGTCTGACTAGACGGTCGCTTGTTTTGCCAAATGATTAGAATGGCCCCACCCGCCAGCAGGCCTAGTAACACCGAGCGGGTTGAATGCGCAGGATTCTCTATGAAGATCGACCCCATGTTTGCTATCGAAATGATAGCTAGAAGCGATATGTGTACTGTGTCAATAATATTTTCGGATATTCCGAAACAATTGCATTGTGTTCCTCGGAGAAGGAAAGCAACCACTAGCAAAGCTAGGAAATATAGCGCTATCACCAGGCTTGAGTAAGGGAGGGGGGCCCACGCCCCAATCCCTATGACAATGATCTCTGATGAAATTGCTAACCAGTCGGAAACTTCTACCCCGACTAACTTGGTTTTTCCCGTCCGGATTACCAGATTTGCCCAGAGTTTCTTTACTGCAGAGAAGGAAAGTACTACTAGGCCTGCTGTCAGCACAAGGGAAGGGAGACCAGTTAGGGTCGTCATTGTATCCAACGCTCAATCTCTTTTCTTACTTCAGCCGAAACCCACTGACTAGCATTTTGTTCGCTTGTAAGGGGGGCTTCCATTGCTTTTACCTCTAAATAAACTTCATGGGGAATTTCGTAAATTTCCCACTGTGAGAGGCTGAATAGAAAATAGCTTTCCCCGTTTTTCGCTACACTCGCCTTTTTAGCCATAACTCCAACTCCAGACTCCGAAAGATAAAAAAGCTCTCCTGGGACAGATTTCGGGGGGATTTAAAAGTTTCCCTCAGCAGCCCTTCATCGATAACGCCTTTGGACATGAGGCATCCGTTGTGCAGTTCAGAGAAGATGCGCGGAGAGTTAGCCATGACGAAGTGGTGCTCTTGCCGCCCTCGCGTCGCAGAACCAGTTGCACCATTAAGCGTGTGGCCCCAAAAACCGACCGGGACCCTAGTTACAGTGTTTCTAAGGCTGTCATACCCCATCCGGGAATAATCCGGAGTACCAATGACGTGTCGTAGGAATTCGTTATCGGTAACTGCGAATTCGAGGGCATACCCCATCTCTCGCGCCACTCCCTGGAGGATGGTCAGGCGGGGATTCATTTTTTCCCACACGACGGCGCTCGCCATTTCGGGAAGCTCTTTGAGGGCACTGGTCCAAATAGCGGTGGAGCGCAATGCTTCTTCTTGGCATAGTTTTAGGGCCCAGTCAGTCCAAAAAGTAGGCATCTGGAATGATGTGCGTCCGCCAAGGGGGATATCGTCACTAGAACTATCAACTACTTTCGTCCGTCCCGATGCTCTTTTTGCTCCAGTCATCCCTCTTTGAAGTCGTTCTATTATCGATGGCTTGTAACGATCCTGTGTGCTGATGGACAAAAGCCCCCGAACTCCAAGAAATGACATAAGACGATTAGTATCTTCCCTGTCCAGACGGTTGATAGCGAGAATGGAGCCGTCTTCTCGATAATTCATGGGAAACTCCGCGAGAGAAAAAGCTGTCGAGTTAAGCCAATCCTCTATCGTGATTCCCGGATGGTTCACAGACCTGCCAGAAAGACTGAAACCAGTCGAGACACCACCTGGGTTGGAGGATGTTAGAAACAGAGTTCCTCTTTCCTCTGCCCAAGCATTAATGGAGCGCTTGCTGATCATCCGCTGATGCGGGATTGAGGCTTCAATGTGAGAGATCCCTTCTTCCGCCAGTGCCGAAATTACTTCAAGATCACTCCGCTTGGGATCAGCTACCTTGTCAACAATCCGAAGTCCCACTAACTGGACCAACCATGCAGGATTAATCATCTTGACCGTCCGTTCTGTGAAGCTGGATTTCAGTAATGATAGGTACTGCAACGACGTAAGCCGCCAGTATCCCCAGTGCATGAGGAGTGAAAGCATCCCGAGGATTTAGACTCGATACTTGAGCGACTGCAGCAGCTAGAAGAGTGCCACTGATACATCCAAACAGCGCGAAGGGGAGAGTAAGGCTGATCGTTTCGATGCGGACAAGATTCTTAGCGACCGTATTTTGTACTCCCCGTAAGGTGAGAACCTTGACTAACCTAGTGCGGTCTCTGATTGCTGCAATAGTGATTCCACTTACTGCTGCTAAACCGAACAGCATAATACTGAGCGTCAACGCAGATGCCGCTTCACCGTACCCGGATGACATGGCAGAGTTGACATTGTCGATTCTTTCCTGCGATGTCAATCCGGACTTGGTTTGCATGGTTGCAGACAAAACAACATTAGATGGGAGCTGATCCAAATCTGCGTATAGATATCTGCCCACGTTGTTGATTTCTTCACTGGAGGTCGAAATGAGAATTTCCGTTAGTCCGGGAACTTCTTGGATCCGTAGTGGCGGTAGGTCTAGTTCAGTGTCTGTGGTTGGGATGACAAACTGAGAAGATAGAGCTGCTGCGTCCATTCCCACCGGGGTCAGCAGTGATTCGGCGTCATCCGCTGGACATTCGGGGTCGTCAGTGGCTAGCTCTGCATATTCATGACAGGACATAACGAACGCGTTTATTGAACGTTGGTTGTCCCGCAATAGTCGCCCTTGGCCAAATGTTCCCATTACCCCCGGAGATGTGAATTCTTCGTAGGTGGCCTCAACCTCAGCATCATCGCGAAGAGCTCCCCAGTGAATCCCTGGCTTCCAGTAACTCAGTCCCGAGCTCACCTGTCCAAGTCCGGCATTCGCTAAACCAACTGTCACAGTCGATACTGCGCAGATGCAGAATAAGAGCACTACGCTCGAACCAATGGAGGTTGCACGGTAGCGAAGGGAAGCTGATATTAGAGTCCCTTGGATCCCTCCGCCGAAGACCTTTTCATAACACCAGCCGGCGCCGAGGGCTAGAAATGGCGCAAGATACACCAGCCCAGCAATGATAGGGAGGAAGGCTAAAGGAACCAAGATTGGGAGGGAAAATATCTCGGATGCGATGGCCATCAGGGCCGCTGCTACTATGCCAACTGGAAAGGCAGCTAATTGCCATTTATGCAGTCGTTGCAAAGAGTTTCATCCTCCTCAGATACGTCGCGACACCCATCATGATGGTGATAAGAATCCCACAGCCAAATGCTCCTATTAGGCCAGCGAAAGCATCCGCAGGGAGGAACCCACGGCCTTCCCAAACCACCTTTTCGAGAATGCGAGATACGAGATATAAGGGGGCTACTGAAAGTACAACGCTCACGAGAAGACCGGCCAACGGTGCAGCCGACAGCAACGCAGCCGCGACCCACTTCCCGGCGCCTCGTAGCGCAAGAACCCGAGCAGTTTCCTCCCATGCAGGGTCGAAGATCTTGGACACATTCCAAAAACACACCAGGCAAGGAAGCACGACAACAATAAAATAGACCAAAACTATATACATGATGGTCTGATCAATTACAGATGCTGAATCTTTGGTTGCAGTGACGGAGCTGTCCACTGCCTTATCTGTTGGCATAACAATGTTCACCATCCGGGAGTCTGCGACCGCCGTCTTTTTAATTGTGGAAGTGCATTCCAAATCCTCCATGTATCGAACGAACCTGTCCGGAGCGTTATCACCTGCCCCTGTGGCACAGTCGAACGATCGAGCTTGCCCCTGAAGAGGAATTTTGCTGAGGTAGGCAGGCGTAGCGGATGTCAGTTCCAAAACTCCGTCGCCGGAAGCGATCCGCCATGTTGCGGAGCTCTGCTGTCCCGCGATAATCTCCGGAGACTGCCAGTTGGTGCGTTCATCCGCATTTACGAGCATCATTATTCCCATGAGCGGAAGAAGCAGAATCACCAGCAGCGCCAGGTTAAAAAAGCCCACAACGAATACTTCGCTTCTATTCCGCTTCGCTAGGTCACCGAGATACACACGAACCACCGATCTCGTAGACAGCGGATACATGCTTAGTTACTCGGGCATCGTGAGTAACCACCACCACCGGAACTTCGAATTGCTGGGCAAACTCTAGGAACAGATCGATCACAACCCCGGCAGCTTCATCGTCGAGACTAGAGGTTGGTTCATCTGCAGCAATTAGTGAGGGGCGGTTAGCTAGCGCGCATCCAACGCTAATGCGCTGACGTTCGCCCCCTGAGAGAGAACTTGGATAACGATTTTCATACGACTCCATATTTAATTGCCTGAGAATTTCCCTCGCCGTAGTGAGACTCGTCTTTCTTCCACCTTGGGACATCTCAGCAATCAGCCGGATGTTATCGCGGCATGTCAGATCCTCAATGAGGCGGTTTCCTTGATCTACTACACCGATATTCTTGAGCCGAAAGTCACGGCGCTCTTTTTCGGGGAAACTTGAGTAGGTCTTGCCAGAGAGCGAAATCGTACCAGAGTCTGGTTGCTCGATTCCGATGATGCATCTAAGTAAGGTGGTCTTGCCACTCCCGGAGGGTCCGGTGATAGCAGTTAATTCGCCCTGCTTTACGGAAAGGCTAACACTATCGAAAATACGTTTTCCCGAGAGGGTTTTGCTGATATCGCTAACTTCAAGCATATGTTCCATGCTCCTAGAAAAATAGATTGTGTGCCGCCGATATCGGCGGCACACAATCCTGTTCTCTTTTACACGCAGACGCAGCGCAGGTCGAGGAAGCCCTCACAGTAGCCACCGGTGGTTTTGTAGTTGTCTCGGCAGTAAGCCGCACAGCGGCTTTCCGACGGGCAGCCACAGCATTCCGCTGGAGCGGTGGTTGCGTGCAGATTCAGGTTTCGGGCGGATTCAGTGGAATCGGTGCGAAGAGCGAATGTAGGCATTATTTCTCCTTACTCTCTGGAGCACAGCGGATTTGCTATGCACTTTAGAAGATAGAGCAACCCACTTACTTGGCAAGCACAAACAGGGAAACAGTATACAAAAGTGACCACCCCGTCGAGGGGCGGGAGAAAACCAAATAAAAGGCATCAGTGAGGTGATCGCAGATCACGCTAAAGCGGAAGAGAGGCGGGACTGCCGTTTCAAGATGCTCCTTGTGAGCCTTTACCGCTCGACGCTATTGAACAGTGATTGTGACAACCTGTGGCTTCTCAAAGTTACTGACCTGCGCGTGGCCTTCCAGCCGTGTCTTTCCGGAGGACAGGGCCCCAACGCTCGGGCAGGATGCGTCGATACGTTCTTCCCCCGGCTCGAGCTTCCAGTAGTAGACGGAGTTCTTGTCGGTGTAGTGCACCTTTTCCTGGCGCAGACCACCGAGTGAGCATACGCCCGCTGACTTGCCATCTTCGGTGACTACCTGGATGACTGACTGCTCGCCACGAGGCTGCACGACGGGCGCTTTCGAACTGGTTTCGCCCATCACGACGGCCACCACGATGGAGACCACCGCCAACACGGCTGCGAAAATGGACGGGGCTTGGAATTGGATCGGGAATTTCATAGTTGCCGATCCTACCCGCGCAGCACGACCACCAGGTTGGAAACCGCAAACTCGCGAAGCAGGGGCACTCGCGTGAGCCGCCAGGCCCAGCGTGGGTGGTAGCGCGGGAACGCAGCGAGGAGCCTGCCGGTCGATTCCGCCCACGCCAAGCCCTCCTTTGCAGAGACTGCGAAAAGAGACTCGCCCCACTTGTTCTTCGGCTCGTGCCCGTGTGCCGCCACGTAACGACGCCTAGCGAACTCGCCGCCCACGTAGTGCTGCCACAGGCCGGTCTCGTGCCCGCCGAACGGGCCCAGCCACACTGTATAACTCAGCACCACCAAGCCGCCGGGCTTGGCGACACGCAACATCTCCTCGGCCATCTTCTGCCAATCCGGGATGTGCTCGGCAACGTTGGAGGAGTACACCACGTCGAAGGAGTCCGTGGCGAAGGGGAGGGCGGTGCCGTCGCCGCGGACGGAGCCGTAGCCGGAAATGCCGGCGGCGGACAGCTCGGAGACGCTCGGCTCCACGCCCACGTAGAACGTGTCCGCGAAGGCCTTGGCGAAATAGCCGGGCCCACCACCCACGTCTAACACCGACTTGCCCCGCAGGGGGGTGGAGGTGAGGTCGGCGGAGAGGGCGTCGAGAAGCTGGTAGGTGTCGCGGGCCAACCCCTCGTAAAAGATGCGGGGGCGGAACTGCTCATAGCGAAACGAGCGCAACAAGCGCAACGAACGTGCCAACGTGGCCAGGCGGCGGGTACGGTACATGACAATGAAGATACTGCTGATGTGTTGGCGCGACTCCACCCACCCACAAGGTGGCGGCTCCGAGGCGTACCTGGAACGCGTCGGCGAAGCGCTCGCGGCCGCCGGCCACCAGGTGATCTACCGCACCGCGAAACACACCGACGCCCCGCGCGTTACCCGACGAAACGGCATCCGCTTCGAGCGCGCCGGCGGCAAATACAGCGTCTACTTGCTCGCGCCGTTCGCCGCGTGGCGGCATCGGCCCGACGTCATCGTGGACACCCAAAACGGCATCCCCTTCTTCGCACGCCTCTACTCGCGGGCCACGACCGTGCTGCTCACCCACCACTGCCACAAGGAACAGTGGCCGGTGGCTGGGCCGATCATCGGGCGGTTCGGGTGGTGGCTGGAATCCAAGGTGGCGCCGCGGGTGTATCGCGGGGCGCCGTATGTGACGGTCTCGCAGGCCTCAAAACGTGATTTGGAGGCGCTCGGGGTGGACCCGGCCGCGATCCGCATCATCGAAAACGGGGTAGACCCAGTGCCCGCCGAACTGCCCACACTCGTCGACGACGGCCGCACCCACGTGGTCACCCTCTCCCGTCTCGTGCCGCACAAGCAGATCGAGCACGCCATCGACGCCGTCGCCGCCCTCGACAACGTGGTGCTCGACGTGATCGGCTCCGGCTGGTGGGAAGACCAACTCCGCGAATACGCCGGCGATCTTGCAGGCGAGCGCGTCATCTTCCACGGCCACGTCGCCGACGACCACAAACACGCCCTGCTCGCCCGCGCGCAACTCCACCTCATGCCCAGCGCCAAAGAAGGCTGGGGCATCGCCGTCATTGAAGCCGCCCAACACGCCGTGCCCACCATCGGCTACGTGGGCGCAGGCGGCCTCGCCGACTCAGTGCAGCACGGGGAAACAGGCATGCTCGTGGAAACGCACGCCGAGTTCGTCACCGAAGTCGCCCACCTTCTTGACGACGCCCCCCTCCGCCACACCCTCGGCACCCAGGCGCAACAGCGCGCCGGGACCTACTCGTGGGCGGAAACTGGGCGCAAGTTCACCCAGTTCATCGACTCTCTCGCGCGCCCTTAGAGCAGTTCCGTCGACCAGTTCAGCTGCTGAATCTTCGTATCCAGCTCCCGGTACTCCTTCGCCGCCTTATCCGCCATTGCGTGCAACTGGCCCACATCCACCGTGGACACATACCGCACCTCGGAGGCCGAATACCGATCCGCGCGTGCCGACGCCGCATCCGCCACCGCGCTATAAAACCTCCGGGCGCGCAAAAACGCATCTCGACGCGCAATCGCATCCGTCAACGTCGCATCCCCCTCAAACGGCGTCGACGCATTCGTGTGGTTAATCCGGCGGACCAGCGTCTCAATGCTCTGCAGCACCGACGCCGACTCCTGCAGCAACGCCTCCGAATCCTCCACCGGGGTATCTCCCTCCTGGATCCGCGCATTCTGCGTCAAACGACGCTCCAACTCATTCAGCCGATCCTGTGCCTGCGCCCGCTTCGCCAGCGCCTCTGCCAACAACATCGCATCCTCCTTCAAAAAAATAGGCGGCCACCCCCAGCACCGTGGTAGTTCCCAATTCTCATGTGCACTGTACCCGTGTACCTTGTGCAGGCTTAGGGATCAATCACAGGGACCCGGAAAGCCACCGGGTTACAGGTTTGGGTGGTTTCCAATTGCGCCCGAGGAAACCGGTCGGGCTGGTGCTCGCTGAGTGGCCCGCGCACCACGATAGCAGGTTGGTGGGTGTTGGGGTTGGTGGCGGTTTCGGGTCTGGTTTCGTGGCTGGTTTCGGGGCAGGTTTCGGTCCGGTTTTGCTCCGGTTTCGTTCCGGTCGAGGTGTTTAAGGAGTGCGATGCTGGTCGCCGAAAATCGACCCGGTGGGGTGAGAAAGCGCGACCTGCATCGCACTCCTTGAATCCCACGCTTTGAGTGGTTTTGAGGGTGAGGAGCATGTTTCGCGTTCGCGTATATAGCGACCTCAGGCGCGTCGTGGAGAGTAAAATCCCGAGCATGGCTAACAGTGGTTCCCGGGTGACTCCTTCGCCGCGTATCTACCTGGCGTATGTGAAACGTTTATTTCTAGACGACCCTCGCAAGTCTTTACAGGTTTTGGCGGGAGCTAGTTTTGAGGAAAATACGATCCTCGGCTGGATCGAAGAAGGGAAACTTGTAAACCATGAAATATGGTACGAGGACATTCCTATCGACAACCTCTCTCACTCTGGAGCTGTGCCAAGTGAAATCCTCGTCCATTTTACCGGATCTTTTATGGACGAAGACTACTGGAATCACGGCATTCAATGGTGGGATCCTGTAGGGCGTAAAGCTTTCGTCCCTGAGAGTTTACTCGGAATCGAGCGTCCTCGGCCGGAGCGTGAACAAGCATTAGACGAAGACGGTTATTTGGGTGATGACACGTACCTGTGGAGGGTCCCATGCCCGTGGGAGAGTGACTTCTTACTGTCGCCCTTCACAGAACGAAGTAACGTGAACATCAATTACGGCCGTCCTTATTCAGTCTGAGTTTCATTCTGAAAGCTCGTCGGGTGGGGACGACACTGATCAGTGGAACAGCTCACGGCGCTCGGGCCCACCACGCGCCGTGGAAAGATATCAAGGTGGATTGAAAATAACGTCAGCAGTAGTGTGGTTTGCTGAAGAGGTATTGCGAAAGTGGTGAGCACTCGTTAGCCTGAAAAGTGACAGCATGGTTCGTTGCCGGACCGTCGCCGCTCTATAAAAAGAGCCCCAACCAGTTGCAGCTAGTTGAGGCTCTCGGGCCTAATGACCCATGTGAAGTATCACCGCAATGAACTTCACGATAGCGGTCACAAGATTAACGACTCCGCTCACCAGGTTGAGAATTGCCGTTCTCTTGGTGGCGGGGTCTTTTCCTTTGTGACCGGGCGTATCCAATGAGTGCTTACCCATCTTCTACCTCCCAAACGTCGTAGGGTTGTCCCTCGCCAAACAAGGCACACGGGGCAGCCCACGTCACGCACGGGCCTACCGCGCACCGACAGAGGGAGTCACGCTCGCATCACTGTGTAGGGACATCAGCGTGAGCCAGAATTAACGGTAGCGGTAATGGGTGGGCGGGCGGAGGACTCTGAAATCATTCCCACGATCACGCGGATCCTGGGAACTTTCTTCGTGGACAGGCGTCGCGACCTGGGGAAACGCTGCGTCGGTCGACCGGAACCGGCCTCAACCGCAAAATGGTTCCCGAGCTTGGGAACTATTTCAGCGAGCATGAGTGGGTGAACGAGCTGGCCTGGGGGAAACGCGTCCGGAGGGCCGCCGGGGCCCCGAAAACGTGAAAAGTTCCCGGACGCAGCGCGTGGGAACTTTCTCACAGATAGGAGGGAAGGGGATGGGGTGGGACAGAGCGCGTTGAGTATCAGTGAGCCGGAGTTTAGGCGGCCGCGAGGAGGCTGTCTGTGCGCAGGCGGTTGAGCATCTCGGCTTCGACGAGGACGGGGATGAAGTCTTCGACGGTTGCGGTGCTGCAGTGCTCGGCGAGGACGGTGTCGAAAGTGTTGTTGATTTCGGCTTCGCTGAATTGTGGGGTCCAGGTCTCGAGGAGGTCGTGGCGGATGTTGCGAAGTACGCGCTTCTGGATGGTGTTGAACTGAATCTGCATGGTTACGCTCCTTGTTAAACTCTTGTTTACCTGGAGTTCACTTTAACCTACGCGCAAGAATACTGCAAATGCTTCAATAATGGGCGCGCCCCAACTATCTAATACGCCTGTTCAAAACCGCAATCAGGGGCGATACGCACCACAAACCGAACAGTCCAAGGCCAAGCGGCGGCAGACCGACGGGCGCGGCCCCCGTGTTTACCGAGTGGCCATCCGGGTACACCACCACGCCGACGCCCATCGAGGCGGCAAGCTCCACATCCGCGTTGAGGGCGGACCAGCGCGGGGACGGCGGGTCGACCTCCACGTTGCCAACGCGAAGCGCGCCGGACTCGACGACGTTCATGATCTTGGGGGCGGGGTCGACGATGACGGTGCCGTCGGTACGCAGGGCGAGGGTGGGGCGGTCAACGAAGAAGACGTCGCGGCCCTGGTCGCCGACGTGCGGGATCGGGAGGGAGGACGCCGGGACTGGGGTGAGGGCGGAGAGGGCGAAGGGGGCGTCGAGAAGCTGGAGGAGGGCGAAACTGCCCGCGAGCTGGGCGCGAAGCCCCGGCAGGTTGCCGGCGGCGGTGACGTAGGCGGGGATGGCGAGGATGAGGAGTTTGTGGGCGTCGCGAAGGAGGCCGCCGCCGGGAACGTGCTGGATGATGGGGGTGAGCCAGCCTGCCCACGACGCGAGCGCCAGTGCAAACCCGAGGCCCGCCAGCACGAGGAGGCGGCGCGGGACGTGGCGCCACGCCAGGCACAGTACGGCAAAAAGCAATACGCCGAAGATGGCGAAGCCGGAGGCGCGGGAGGCGGGTACGGCGTGGGCGTTCCAGATCCCGCCCAGGCCGAGCAGTGCGCCGAGGGTGCCGACGCCCTCCTCCGCACGCGGGGTGAACATGGCCGCGGCCTGCGCCGAGGACGTGCCCTGGCCGCCGCCAAAAGCGGCAATTGCACCGGCAATCACCCAGGGCGCGCAGGTCAGAGCGCTGAATAGCCAGTGCCGCGAGTGGAGGGCGGCCGCGATGGCGCCGGTTGGGGTGAGCGACGCTACCCACTGGGCGGCGATGCTGCCGCGCGCGCCAAGCGCCACGAGCGGCAGCAGCCAGGCGGCCACCGCCATCGACCACTGCCCCTGTAGCAGACGCTCGACGACGAACGGGTTCCACACCGCGACCGTGATCGCCGCGAACTGGCCCCAGCCGGTACGCCCGATCCGCCAGCCCGCCCAAGCGGCAGCGGAGGCGGCGCAGACCACGAGCGCGCGCACCGCCAGGACCGGGAAGGGGAGGACGGCGAGCAGCGCGTCCTGGGGGACGTTGCGGGCCGGCAGGTCCCCGAAGCCGAGGGCTGCGCGGGTCAGCGCCATGTCCGGCAGGACGAGCATGTCCCGGTACGCGAGTGCTTCGCCCGGCGCGAGGAACGGCCAGGTCACGCCCAGGACCAGGGCCGCGGCATAGGCGAACAGCAGCCAGGAGAGCAGACGCCCCTTAGCCACGGCGGCGTCGCACCAACAGGACGAAGGCGTAGAAGAGCGCGAGCGCGCTGACCAGGCGGGTTACGAACGCCATGACCTGGAGGGATTTGAGGATGTGGACGTCGTGAAGTGCGGCGGAAGCCGCGGCGGCCTTGGATTCGTCGCTGAGCGTGTAGAGGCCCTCCAGCGGGCCGCGAGTGATGGTCCACGATTCGTCGAGGAGGCGGCCGGTGCGGCGCTCGACGTCGATGGTGCGCTCGGCGTGGTACTCGGGCACGTCGATGGTGGCGGTGTACTTGTAAGTTTCCAGGTCGGCGACCCAGCCGGCGCCGAGGTAGTCCAGGGGGACGACGAGGTCCGCAAGCGGGTCGTAGAACGGGTAGGAGCGGCGCTCCGGGTTGTACGGCAGGACGTAGCCTAAGCCCTGGCGTCCGCTGGTGGGATAGGCGGAGGCCGGGTTGACCTCAAAGGAGTCCTCGGAGATGACGCTGCCGTCGTTGCGGACGGTGGCGGATATGGTCAGCGCTTTCTTGTCCGGGTTCGCTTCCGAGGGGCCCTCCGTGATGAGGAGGGTGCGGGTGAGGGCGGAGGGGCCGTCGAAAAGGAGGGTGCTTTCCGTGGGGGCGAGCACGCGCTGGTGGTTAATGATGAGCGGGGACAGCAAGTTTAGCGCCACGCACACCGCGATGATGGCGGCGCAGATGCCCAGGCGCCGTTTGCTTACAATGTCCACATCAGAAACATTAACGTACTCCCGGAACTGGCGGGCCTGCGCGGTATCGCGGCGCTCCAGGAAGGCCTGCCGAAGGACGGCTGGCTGACAACAGGGGACCTCGGCACGCTTCTCGACGGCCACCTCTACATCACCGGCCGCGTCAAGGACCTCATCGTCGTCGCAGGACGTAACCACTACCCGCAGGACATCGAGGCCACCGTCATGGAGGCCAGCGAACATGTGCGCAAGGATTCGGTGGCGGCGTTTGCGGTGCCGGGGGAGGACGTCGAAAAGCTGGTGCTGCTGGTAGAGCGCGCGGACACCGCCACCCCGGACGGCGACGCCGACGCCATCGCCGCGATCCGCTCCGCCGTGACCGCGAAGCACGGCCTGGCGCCGACGGACATCCGTTTCTACGCGCCGGGCGAGATCGCGCGTTCCTCCTCGGGCAAGATTGCGCGCCAGGTCAACGCGAAGAACTACCAAGGCTGATAACGAAAAGAAAGGCACGACCGATAGGGTTGGATGCTATGAGTGAGAATGCATTGATCCAGTGGCTGCAACAGTGGGTTGCGGAGACGACCGGTGTGGAAAGCGTTGACGCGACCACCCCGTTTGAGTCCTACGGGCTCTCGTCCCGCGACGCAGTGGTTCTCTCCGGGGAACTGGAGAAGCTACTGGGCCGACGCATTGACCCCACCGTGGCCTACCAGTACCCGACGATCGCTGCCTTGGCCCACGCGCTGACCGCTGACGCCCCGGCGGCGTCGAACGTCGTCGCCACCGGCCGCGACGTGGAGGCGAAGGGTCACGACATCGCCATCGTCGGCACGGCCGGGCGGTTCCCGGGCGCGAATAACGTGGACGAGTACTGGGAGCTGCTCGCCGCAGGCGAGGTCACGACCGGCCCGCTGCCGGAGGGCCGCTGGTCCGAGTACAACTCGGATCCGTTCCTGCGCACCAAGATGCGCGAGGAAGCCACCGACGGCGGTTACCTCGACGACATCGCCGCCTTCGACAACGAGTTCTTTGGCCTGTCCCCGCTGGAGGCGAAGAATATCGATCCGCAGCAGCGCATCATGCTGGAGGTCGCCTGGGAGGCGCTTGAGGACGCCCACATCCCCGCCGACTCGCTGCGTGGGCAGCGCGTGGGCGTGTTCGTCGGTTCCTCGAATAACGACTACGGCATGCTCATGGGCGCTGACCCGGCGCAGGCGCACCCGTACGCGCTGACCGGCGCGTCCAGCGCGGTGATCCCGAACCGGATCTCCTACGCTTTCGACTTCCGTGGGCCGTCCATGAACGTGGATACGGCCTGCTCCTCCTCGCTGGTGTCGGTGCACCACGCGGTGCGCGCGCTCCGCGAGGGCGAAGCCGACGTCGCCCTCGCCGGCGGCGTGAACATCCTGGCCAACCCGTTCGCTTCCCTGATGTTCTCGGAGCTGGGCGTGATTTCGCCCTCAGGGAAGATCCACGCATTCTCTGATGACGCGGACGGCATTGTCCGCTCGGAAGCAGCCGGGTTCATCGTGCTCAAGCGCGTCGAGGACGCCATCGCCGACGGCGACGACATCCTCGCCGTGATTAAGGGCAGCGCCACCAACTCGGACGGCCACTCCAACGGTCTGACCGCCCCGAACCCGGAGGCCCAGGTAGATGTGTTGCAGCAGGCGTACGCCGACGCGGGCGTGGACCCGTGCACCGTCGACCTCGTGGAGGCCCACGGCACCGGCACTATCCTCGGCGACCCGATCGAGGCCACCGCGCTGGGGCAGGTCTGCGGCGCCGGACGCGAGGCTGGCCAGCCGCTGCTGCTCGGCTCCGCGAAATCGAATATCGGCCACTCGGAGTCCGCCGCGGGCGTGGCCGCGCTGATCAAGGTCGTCCAGGCCCTGCAGCACGACACGATCCCGGCCATGGCGAACTTCGCCGGCCCGAACCGCTACGTCGACTTCGACGCCAACAACCTTGAGGTCGTCGAGGACCCGCGCGAGTGGCCTCAGTACTCCGGCCAGCGTGTGGCGGGTGTCTCCGGCTTCGGCTTCGGCGGCACGAACGCGCACGTCGTGGTCAAGGAGTTCGACCCCGCTGACTACGAGGCAGCACCGCAGCGCACCGAGGCGCTCACCGGCGTATCGACGGCCGCCCTGCCCGTCAGCGGCCTGTTGACCTCGCGGCGCAAGTCCGCGGCAGCCGAGCTGGCCGACGCCCTGGAAGGACGCCCGGACGCCGACCTTATTCCTATTGCGCGTTCGTTGGCGCTGCGTAACCACGGCCGTTCCGCCGCGGTGGTTACCGCCGCAACGACCGAGGAGGCCGTCAAACGGCTGCGCCAGGTCGCCGAGGGCAAGGTCGGCCCCGGTATCGCCGTGGCGGATTCGCCGAACGCGCTCGGCCCGGTGTTTGTGTACTCCGGCTTCGGCTCCCAGCACCGCAAGATGGCGAAGCAGCTCATGGCATCTTCGCCGCTGTTTGCGCAGCGGATGCGTGAGCTGGACTCCATCGTCCAGTTCGAGGCCGGCTGGTCCATCATCGAAATCATCGAGGACGACGGCCTGACCTACGACACCGAAACCGGCCAGGTCGCGGTGACCGCGTACCAGATCGCGCTGACCGACATGCTGGACGCCGCCGGTATCCGCCCGGCAGCCGTGATGGGCATGTCCATGGGCGAGATCGCCGCGGGCTACGCCTCCGGCGGCATCAGCGCGAAGGACGCGATGGTGATCGCGTGCCACCGCGCCCGCCTGATGGGCGAGGGCGAAGCGCTCACCGCCGACACCGACGCCGAGGGCGCCATGGCCGTCGTCGAATTGAGCGCCGATCAATTGGAGAGCACGGGCGTTGAAGCGGCCGTGTTCGCCGGGCCGGGCATGCTCACCGTGGGCGGTCCCGTTGGTGCGGTGAAGGGGCTCGTCGAGAAGCTGGAAGGCGAAGGCAAGTTCGCACGACTGATGCGCGTGCGCGGCGCCGGGCACACGAGTGCGCTCGACCCGATCCTGGGTGACTTGGCCGCGCAGATCGCCGGCATTGAGGCCCACCCGCTGCGGATCCCGCTGCTGAGCAGCGTCGACGAGCGTGTGGTGTACCAGCCGGGCCAGGTTGTGCACACCGACGAATACTTCCTGCGCATGACGCGTCAGCCGGTCTACATCCAGCAGGCCACCGAGACCGCGTTCGCCGAGGGCTACACCACGCTCGTGGAGGTCGCACCGAACCCGGTGGCGATCATGGGCCTGATGAACACCGCGTTCGCCTCGGGCAAGCCGGACGCGCAGCTGCTGTTCACTTGCAAGCGCAAGGTCGACGAGGTGGAGTCCATTTTGGACCTCGCCGCGAAGCTCTACGTCACCGGCACCGCCGTCGATTTCACCGCGTTCTACGGCCGCGGCCCGCGTATCGACGCCCCACTAACCCAGTTCAAGCGCTCCGAGTTCTGGACCGACGCGCGCCCCGCCTCCGCGCACACCTCGCTGCTCGGCGCGAAGGTGCGCCTGCCGGAGGGTCAGTTCGCGTACTCGACGGCCGCGGACACGCTGTTTAGCCCGCACCAGATTATCGACGCCGTCGCCGCCGAAGTCCTGCCCGGCTCCCGGGTGGTGGCCTACGAGGACCACGACGTACTGCCTGCAGAGGGCGACGTAACCACCATCGCGGCGACCTCGCTCGGCGGGGTGAGCGTGAAGGTGTTCCACGAGGACACGCTGCTTGCGGAGGGCTTCGCTACCGCGCTCGACCTTGGCGGTGCTGTTGAAGAGGACTCAATAGCTGAGGCTACTGGTGACGCCGCGCCGGCCGTGGAGGAGCTCGCCGACGTCGACGCCATCCGTTGGGACCCGAACTCCGGCGAGTCCGTCGCGCAGCGCCTGCGCTCCATCGTGTCCGAGTCCATGGGCTACGACGCCGAGGACCTCCCCGACGAGCTACCGCTCATCGACCTCGGCCTCGACTCCCTGATGGGCATGCGCATCAAGAACCGCGTGGAGAACGACTTCCAGATCCCGCCACTGCCAGTACAAACGCTTCGCGACGCCTCCGTCGCCGACGTCATCCGCATCGTCGAGGACGCGGTCGCCGGGGTGCAGTCTGAGACCGCTGATGCTGCCGCTGAGCCAGCCGAAGCCGCTGCCGAACCCACCGAGAAGTCGGAGGGCGCCCAGGGCGTCGGCGTCGCACCCCGCGACGCCTCCGAGCGCATGGTCTTCGGCGCGTGGGCCAAGTTCACCGGCACCGCCGCCGCGGGCGTGACCTCCGAGCTGCCCGCCATCGACGACGCGCAGGCCGAAGCCATCGCCAACCACCTGAGCGAGCGTTCCGGCATCACCGTGACCGCCGAGCAAGTCAAGGACGCCGAGACGCTCGAGCCGCTCGCCGACATCGTGCGCGAGGGCCTCGAAACCGAGGTCGAGGGCAACATCCGCGTGCTGCAGCAACCAGAGCACACCACCAAGCCGCCCGTGTTCGTGTTCCACCCGGCCGGTGGGTCCAGTGCGGTGTACCAGCCGTTGGCTCGTCGATTAGAAGATGACGTCGCGGTGTACGGCGTCGAGCGACTCGAGGGCACCCTCGAAGAGCGTGCCGCGGCCTACGTTGAAGACATCAACCGCATCGCGCCCGAGGGCAAGGTCGTGCTCGCGGGCTGGTCCTTCGGTGGCGCACTCGCCTACGAAGTGGCGCACCAGCTGGGCAACGACCGCATCGCGTACATCGCGCTGCTGGACACCACCCAGCCGTCCGAGCCAGCCCCCGACACCCCGGAGGAGACCAAGGCACGCTGGGAGCGCTACGCCAAGTTTGCCAAGGACACCTACGGGCTGGATTTCCCGGTGCCCTTCGACCTGCTGGAGACAGCAGGGGAGGACGCGGTGCTCAACATGCTGGCGGAATTCCTCGCCACCACCGATGCATCCGAGCACGGGCTCGCCGCCGGTGTGCTGGAACACCAGCGCGCGTCCTTCGTCGATAATCAGATCCTCAACCGCCTCGACTTCGCCCGCTGGGCAGACGTGCAGGTGCCGGTGCTGCTGTTCCGCGCCGAGCGCATGCACGACGGCGCGATCACCCTCGAGCCGGCCTACGCCCACATTGACGAGGACGGCGGCTGGGGCGCTATCGTGAAGGATTTGACGATCGTCCACCTGCCGGGCGACCATTTGGCAGTAGTCGACGAGCCCGCGGTTGGCATCGTGGGCAAGTACATGAACGAATGGATTGATAATGGCAACTAGCGCAGAAAAGCTCGCTGACCTGCGTGCACGTCTAGAAAAAGCGCAGGACCCCGGTTCTGAGCGCTCGCGGAAGCGCCGCGACGACGCCGGGAACACCACCCCGCGCCAGCGCATCGCCGCGCTTCTCGACGAAGGCTCCTTCGTCGAAATCGGCGCCCTGGCCCGCACCCCCGGCGACGAGAAAGCCGTCTACTCCGACGGCGTCGTCACTGGCTACGGGCGTATCGACGGCCGCCCCGTCGCCGTCTACGCCCACGACAAAACCGTCTACGGCGGTTCCGTCGGCGTGACCTTCGGCCGCAAAGTTGTCGAAGTGATGGAGTTCGCGATCAAGATTGGCTGCCCCGTCATCGGCATCCAAGACTCCGGTGGTGCCCGCATTCAGGACGCCGTGACCTCTTTGGCCATGTACTCCGAGATCGCACGCCGCCAGCTCCCGCTGTCGGGCCGCAGCCCGCAGATCTCTATCATGCTGGGCAAATCCGCCGGCGGCGCCGTCTACGCGCCCGTGACCACCGACTTCGTCGTCGCCGTCGACGGCCAATCTGAAATGTACGTCACCGGACCCAACGTCATCCGCGAAGTCACCGGCGAGGACATCACCTCCGCCGAACTCGGCGGCGCCCGCGTCCAGGAACAGTCCGGTAACATCCAGGCCGTCGTCGGCTCCGAAGAAGAAGCCTTCGACTACGTCCGCGACCTCCTCGCCCACCTGCCGACGTCCACCTTCGACCCAGCCCCCGTCGAATGGGCCCCCGAGGACGACGACCTCGACGACTCCGCCCTCGACACCTTCATGCCCGACGACACCAACGCCGGCTACGACATGATGGACCTTCTCGTGCAACTCGGTGACGACGAGGACCTCGTCGAAATCCAAGCCGGCTACGCCGAGAACCTCATCTGCGCCTTCGGCCGTATCGACGGCCGCACCGTCGGCTTCGTCGCCAACAACCCCATGTACCAGGCCGGATGCATTGACGCCGACGCCGCAGACAAAGGCGCACGCTTCATCCGCACCTGCGACGCATACAACATCCCCCTCGTCTTCGTCGTGGACACGCCGGGCTACCTGCCCGGCGTCGACCAGGAGCGCGAAGGCCTCATCCACCGCGGCGCCAAACTAGCATTCGCCGTCGTGGAGGCCACCGTACCGAAGGTCACCCTCATCGTCCGCAAGGCATACGGCGGCGCCTACGCCGTCATGGGGTCCAAGAACCTCACCGGCGACATCAACCTCGCCTGGCCGACCGCGCAAATCGCCGTCATGGGCTCCTCCGCAGCCGTCGTCATGATCCAAGGCAAGCAGCTCGCCGCCATCGAGGACCCAGTCCAGCGCGAAGCGATGAAGAAAATGTTCATGGACTTCTACGACGAAACCATGACCTCCCCATACGTCGCAGCCGAACGCGGGTTCATCGACTCAATGATCGAGCCGTCCCAAACCCGCCTCTCTTTACGACGCGCCCTTCGCCAACTTGCCACCAAACAAGAGCAGGACCTGCCGAAGAAGCACACCATCAGTCCCCTCTAAAACACATAAGGAGAAGAATTTCATGCTTTCCTCAGCACTCGACATCGCCGGAGACATCATCAACCACCTCGTGTGGATGATCTACGCCCTCCAAGGCGGCGACTTCTTGGCCAACATGGGTTGGCTGTCGAGCTAACGCCGCTTCAGAATCAGTTTCGCTGCACCGCGCCATCCGAGCATGAGCAGCGCCGACATGCTGCTCGCCACGATGACGAACGAGTAGTGCGGCAGCTTGTGGCGGTAGAAGCCCCAGATGATCAGGCCCACCACGATCGTGATGAGCCAGATCAGCCACCCCTTATCCTTGCGGGTGGCCAGCCACGCCAACCCCAGCCCAGCCGCGAACGGCAGGAAGGTTTCCAGCCAGCCGAAGAAGTTCAGCGGCATCTCTTCGGTCTGGTGCGCGATGCGCGCGAGCAGCGCGAACGCGGCGATGGCAACGTAGTCAGCAGCAATTGCGTACGGTTTTTTGATCATGCCAGACAGTCTAACCCGGTGCCCGGCTGCGCCGGTAGGTCGCTGGTAGGTGCCACAAAACCCGCTTAGCGAATTTGTGAACAGATTTGCGTTTCCTGCCTACCGCCCCCGGTAAAACCGCAAAGTGTAGTAAGAGGATTGTAGTAATCCTCGAAAACAGTTGCGAAACGGGGAATACTACAATCCTGTTACTCACATTTGGGTTTCGGCGGCGATGGGACCGAACTCACGCCTTGCCTAGCATGTAGCCGCGCCCGGCGTACTCCGCCGTGTGGATGACCCAGCCGATGGCGGTGATGAGGGCGAAGGAGATGAGTCGGTAGAGGACGGTGACGGCGGTGGCGTCGACAAGGGTGAGGCCGACGGTGACCAGGGACCCGGCGAGGATGGCCTCCACGGTGCCCACGCCGCCGGGCGTGACTTGGGCGGCGCCGGCGAGTTTGGTCATGATGAACGCGAGGGTGATGCCCATCGCGGAGGTTTGGTTGAGGCCGGGGTCGAAACCTGGTGCGGTGCCCAGGACGGACCAGGCGCAGAAGTAGAGCACGGCCAGGTCGAGGACCTGGTTGAGCAGGGAGAATGCGGCGGCGGCAGTGAAGCGGCGGCGTGACATTTGGATGGCAGCGACTTGGTCGACAACTCCGCTGGCCTTGGTAGCGACGCGTTCGGGAAGGAAGCGCAGCCAGCGTTTCAGCACGGCGGGGTTGCGGGTGGCCCAGTAGAGGCCGCCGACCACGGCGGCGGTGCCCAGCAACGATCCGGCCAGGGCCCACACGGACAGTTTCGCGCCCATGAAGACAACGGCGCTGATGCCGATGAGCGCCATCCAGACCGTGGATAGCGCCCCGGAGACCACGAAGAACCAGGCACACAGGCCGGTGGAGGCGCCCCAGGACTGGTGGACGCGGAAGGTCAGCCACGCGGAGAGTGCTGGGCCGCCGGGGACGGTGGTGGACCATGCGTTGGAGGCGAGCGTGATGTTGATGCAGCCGCGCAGGTCGGCGATGCGTCCTTCGATGTTGAGGAGCACCAGCATCACGGCGGCCATGGCGGCGATGGCGCCAAAGGCGGTGGCGACGGCCCCGATCAGCGGCAGCGGGTGGACGCGGCGTAGCGTGGTCCAGGCTTCGCCGAGGAAGGGGAGGCGGTCGCGAAACAGCACCAGGCCGACAATCAGGATGACGACGGGTGTTGTCCAGCGCAGCCACTTAGCGTTCAAGTTCACGCTTCTTGAGCTGCTCGAGAGCGCGGCGGGCTTCGAGTTCCTGCATCAGTTCCGTGAAGGGGACAAGCTCGGCGTTTTCGTTGACGGTCCGGCCCGCGCGGGCGGGGGACGGGTCGAGGGCGATCGCTTCGTCGACGGGGGTGTGGGTGGGGTCGGAGGGGGCGTCGATAAGTGGGACGGAGCTGGAGCCTTCGCCGAGGCTGCGGTAGGCGCGCTTGACCCAGCGTGGTGCCCACCAGTTGTCTTCGCGCAACAGGTGCATGACGGAGGGCACGATGAGCAGGCGGATGATGGTTGCGTCGAGGGCCAGGGAGACGATCATGCCGAATGCGATGTACTTCATCATGACGATGTCGCTCATGGCGAAGGCTGCGGCGACCACGATCATGATGGCGGCGGCCGCGGTGATGATGCCGCCGGTGTGCGCCGTGCCGTACTTGATGGATTGGTCGGTGGTGGCGCGGTTGTGGCGGGCCTCGACCATGCGGGAGACGAGGAAGACTTCGTAGTCGGTGGACAGGCCGTAGAGGATCGCGATGATGAGCACCAGCACCGGGCTCATCAGTGGGCCTGGGGTGAAGTTGAGCAGGCCGGAGCCGACGCCGTCAACGAAGACGAGGGTGAGGAACCCAAGCGTCGCGCCGATGCCGAGCACGTTCATGATGACGGCCTTCGCGGGCAGGATCAGGGAGCCGAACAGCAGCGCCATCAGCAGGAACGTGGCCAGCACCATGTAGAGCGCCATCCACGGCAGCCGCTCCAGGAGTGCTTCGATGGATTCGACCTCCATGGCAGGGGTGCCCGCGATGTAGACGCCGACGCCTGCTGGCGCCTCGATGGCGCGCAGCTGGTCCACGACTGCCTGGCCGCCGTTGCGGTCCGCCAGCGGCGCGGAGAGCACCGTGGTGCCGTCCTTCGTCGCCTGGGACGGGGACAGCGGCTTGGCTAGGCCGGTGACTTCGCGGGACTGCAGGACCACGTCCACGAGTTGCTCGTTGGTCGCGTTGGTGACCACGAGCTTGATCGGGTCGGTGCGAAACGCCGGGAACTCTTCGTTGAAGGCGTCTTGCGCCTGTCGCGTCTCCTGGTTGGGTGGCAGGTAGCTTTCGTTGATGCCGCCGAAGGTGATGCCGACCATCGGCACGGTGAGCAGCAGCAGCGCGCCCGTCGCGCCGACGACTACTTTCTTGGAGTTGCGCATCGCCCACGCCGGAAGCCGGTACCACACGGTGTCTTCTATTCGACGCCCCCTTCGCGACGTGCGCCGCACCGACCACTTATCGATGTTGGGTCCCAGCATGCCGAACAGCGCCGGCAGCATGGTCACGGAGATGACCGCGGCGAGCATCACGGCGCTAATTGCGCCGTAGGCCACGGACTTGAGGAAGGCCTGCGGGAACATGAGCAGGCCGGAGAGCGCTACACCAACCATGAGTGCGGAGAAGAACACGGTCTTGCCGGCGGTGGTTGTGGTGGCGGCGACGGCCTCCTCGGTGCTTACACCGCGGTCGAGTTCTTCGCGGAAGCGGGAGACCATGAACAGGCCGTAGTCGATGGCCAGGCCCAGGCCGAGCAGCGTAATAATCGACTGGGAAAAGATGTTGACCTGCTGGAACTGCGCCAGGATGGACAGCAGGGACAGGGAGCCGATGATGGACAGGATGCCCACGATCAGCGGCATTGCCGCGGCGACCACGCCACCGAAGACGAACAGCAAGATGATGGCCACGAACACCAGGCCGACTTTCTCGGCGCGGGCGATGTCGTTGGCCATGCCGGTGTCCAGCGCGTCCGCGACGGCAGTGGCGCCGGCGATCTGCACGGTGGCGTCCCCGGGCAGCGTGATGTCGTTGAGCGCCGGTTGGATGGTGCGGAAGTCTTTCAGCGTCTGTTCGCCGTCGCCGGCCAGGCCGATCGCGGCGAAGGCGGCGGTGCCGTCCTCAGTGATCTGCTGCTGGTTCGGCGCGGAGAAATAGCTGGTGATGTGGTCGATCTGGTCCGGGAACTGGGTTTTTAAGGCCTCGATTTGTCGGTTGGCCTCGTTGAACACGGCGGGATCGGCCACGCCTTGTGGGGCGCGGACAAGCAGGATGACATCACCGGCGTTGTCGCGACCGAAGGTGTCGTTCTCGATGGTGGCCGCCGTGGTGGAGTCCGCGCGGGGGTCCTCCCAGCCTTCCTGCGAGAGGCGCTCGCCCAGCTTGGAGCCGAAGAGCACCTGCAGCACCACGATCACCGCGATGACCACAATCGGCAGCACCTTGCGCTGCCGGTACGCGAAATGTCCCCACCTGTAAAACACGGCCAGCTCCTACTTTTCCTTGGTGTTGTGCAGCAACGAGGTCAGTGGGCGGAACGGCTGCAGCCATGCGCCGCCGTCCGGCAGGGATTCCAGGTTGATGCGCGGCAGCGGCTCCAGGAAGACGTTCGGGATGTCCTCGAGGTCCACGAAGCGCAGAAGTGGGGAGTCGACGGCCCACGCGGCGTGCTCGTGAAACCCGATGACGGTCACGGGCAGGCCGTCTTCCGCGAGCTGCTCGAGCGGCTCCTGGAAGTTCTGGCCGTCGGCCGACGCGACGACGACGCCGCGCAGCACGCCCTCGTCGAGGCGGCGGCGGATGTGGGTGAGCATGTCCTGATCGACGTCCGAATCCTCAGCAGTCTTCGGCTTTGCGAAGACCGCGAAACCCACGTTGCGCAGTGCGTCCACCCACGGGCGGACCGATTCGGCGTTGTGGGCGGCGACGTTGGTAAACACGGTGGCTTCCGGCTCGATGGTGGAGCTGGTGTCCTGCGAGGCCTTCGCCGCGAGCCCGATCAGCCAGTGGCCGAGGGCGTCGAAACGCGGACGCTGCGACCCGGAAGGCCGCCCGCCGAGGATCGCGCCGAGCCCCATGTCAAGGTTCGGTGCGTCCCAGACGAGCAGGTAGGTTTCTGGGCCGGGTTCGGCCCCTGGCGTGTAGGGGTGCGTCTTGTCCTGCAGGTCCTGCATGGTTTACTTCTTCTCCCAAAGGTATTCGCGGATCGTGTGGTCTTTTTCCAACCCTTTCCCCTCGAATTTAGTGATGACCTGACGGTCTGTCAGCAACGGCGCCTCTGGCCACGGCCAACCCTTGTACTCCAGCATGGGTTCCACGTTGACGAGTTCGTCGATCCACTCGGCGTAGTCGGCGTGGTCGGTGGCCACGTGCAGCACGCCGCCTTTCTTCAGGCGCGTCGCGATGAGGTTCAGCGTGCCCGACTGGATAATGCGGCGCTTGTGGTGGCGGGCCTTTGGCCAAGGGTCGGGGAAGAAGATGCGTACGCCGTCGAGGCTTTCCTCGCCGAACATGCGGGCCAGCACCTCGACGCCGTCGCCGCGCACCATGCGGATGTTGTCGATCTCGCCGCGCACCACGGAGCCGAGCAGCTTCGCCAGGCCAGGCTTGTACAGCTCGACGGCAATCACGTTGGTGTCCGCCTCCAGCGGTGCCATCGCGGCGGTGGAGGTGCCGGTGCCTGAGCCGATTTCGAGGATCGTCGGGTGGCCCGTGCGACCGAACCACTCGTCGACGTCGATGGGGGTGTCGCTGAGCATCTGCCCCAGGCGCGGCCAGTGCTCCTCGAAGAGCGCCTCCTGGTTGTCCGTCAGCGTGCCGCGGCGGAACGTCACCGAGCCGAGGCGCGGGTAGTCCAGGCCGGTATCAAATTCAGTTTGCGGGGGCCGCCCGTGGGGCAGTTCGCCCATGCCAGGGCGTGAATTCTCAGACATGTTCATCGTGTTCATTGTCCACACCATGTAGTGAAATGCAATTCCCTCCAACGCCCCCGGAAAGGGGTGAATGTGGGTCCGGTCACGTTTAGTTTCAGGTTTGCGCACTAAAGGAATGTTGTTTCCGCTGCATATCCCCTATATTTATCGACGTTCCACCATTCGGGCACACCCCTATTCGGGGCTTATTTCAGCGCTCACTCTTGGTCGTATCTATGAAGTATGTCACTGGTTATGACCTGGGTGGGCGTCGAAAAATATGGCGGAGGCCAGCGCAGACGCGATTTCGATAGGCTTGGGCCGTAGAGGTTTGTCTATTTTGACCAGGAGAGATTATGACCACTGCCGTGAAGCGCATCGAAGGCAACGTACCAACCGACAATGAGCAGCTCATTGCTTGGATCAACGACGCTGTCGACCTCTTTGACCCGGACAAGGTGGTTTTCGCGGACGGATCCCAGGAAGAGTGGGAGCGCCTCGCAGCCGAGCTGGTAGAGAAGGGCACGCTGATCAAGCTCAACGAAGAGAAGCGCCCGAACTCCTTCCTTGCACGCTCGAACCCTTCCGACGTCGCACGTGTTGAGTCCCGCACCTTCATCGCCACCGAAGACGAAGACGGCGCAGGCCCAACCAATAACTGGCGCGACCCAGCCGAGCTCAAGGCCGAAATGCGCGAGCACTTCAGCGGCTCCATGAAGGGACGCACCATGTACGTTGTGCCGTTCTGCATGGGCCCAATCAGCGACCCGGACCCGAAGCTGGGCGTCCAGCTCACCGACTCCGCATACGTGGTCATGTCCATGCGCGTGATGACCCGCATGGGCCAGGAAGCGCTGGACAAGATCGAGGGTGACAAGTTCGTACCGTGCCTCCACTCCGTCGGCGCACCGCTCGAGCCAGGCCAGGAAGACGTCGCATGGCCATGCAATGAGACGAAGTACATCTCGCAGTTCCCAGAGACCAAGGAAATCTGGTCCTACGGCTCCGGCTACGGCGGCAACGCAATCCTGGCGAAGAAGTGCTTCGCCCTGCGTATCGCCTCCGTCATGGCGAAGGAAGAGGGCTGGATGGCTGAGCACATGCTCATCCTGAAGCTCACCTCCCCAGAGGGCAAGGTCTACCACATCACCGGCGCGTTCCCGTCCGCATGTGGCAAGACCAACCTGGCAATGCTCACCCCGTCCCTCGAGGGCTGGACCTCCGAGGTTGTCGGCGACGACATCGCCTGGATGCACCTGCGTGAGGACGGCCTCTACGCCGTCAACCCAGAAAACGGCTTCTTCGGCGTTGCACCTGGCACGAACTACAAGTCCAACCCGATCGCCATGAAGACGATGGAGCCGGGCAATACCCTGTTCACCAACGTCGGCCTCACCGACGACGGCGACGTCTGGTGGGAAGGCATGGACGGCGACGCCCCAGCACACCTCGTGGACTGGCACGGCAACGACTGGACCCCGGAGTCCGGCGAGAAGGCCGCCCACCCGAACTCCCGCTACTGCACCCCGATCGCGCAGTGCCCAACGGCAGCACCGGAGTACGACGACTGGAAGGGCGTCAAGGTCGACGCCATCCTCTTCGGCGGACGCCGCCCGGACACCGTGCCACTGGTCACCCAGGCGCACGACTGGGAGCACGGCACCATGATCGGTGCGATGCTCTCCTCCGGCCAGACCGCAGCCTCCGCAGAAGCGAAGGTCGGCTCCCTGCGCCACGACCCAATGGCCATGCTGCCGTTCATCGGTTACAACGTCGGTGACTACTTCCAGCACTGGATCGACATGGGCCGCGAAGGCGGGGACCGCATGCCGGCGATCTTCCTGGTGAACTGGTTCCGCCGCGGCGAGGATGGCCGCTACCTGTGGCCAGGCTTCGGCGAGAACTCCCGCGTACTGAAGTGGATCGTGGACCGCATCGAAGGCCGCGTCGGCGCAGAAGAGACCGTGGTCGGCTACACCGCCCGCGCGGAAGACCTGGACCTGGAGGGCCTCGACGAGCCAATCGAGGACGTCAAGGAAGCCCTCTACCCGGATCCGAAGCTGTGGGAGGGCGACGTCGCGGATGCCCGCGAATACTTCGCTGGCCTCGGCGACCGCGTTCCGAAGGAAATCTTCGAGCAGCTGGATAAGCTCGAGGAGCGCGTCAACGCCGCCAAGTAAGCTTCTGGCGTAAGTAATCCGCTGAGATGAAAGGCCCGCCGTGTGGCGGGCCTTTACTTATGTGAACTTACTCGCCAGAGCTGCCAGCTCCGCTTTGCTCTGCATTCGGTGGGTACGCAGTAGGGCCGATACTTTCTTTGTGATAGTGATTTCCGCGTAATTCAGTCGCTGTGCAATCTGCCGATTGCCTGTTCAGAGCTTTGCTTTGCGTGGTGTTAGCAGCAGGGCGTTGATTCTTGAGCGCATACTCTGCGACAGAAGTGCACCGGGTTTTGTTCCTAGGTTTTGCCTTAATTTCTATTGCCAGTGGAGGGATCTGCTTCCAAAATTCGGTTTCCACCTCGACCAGGTTCCGGTATCTCAAGCTTTGGTGGAGCTTTGTCTCGTTCCGCAATGACGCCCATTCGAACATCGCGATTTCCCTCGACAGCATCATTTCACCTGCGAGTATGGATCAGCTCGTTCTTGTAGGAACTGTTCACAATTACAGCAAGAGCATTGTCAATTGTCATAGGTGTCGCCAACAGTTCCGGTGGAAGCAGCGAACCTGTGCTGGGCGAGTCGCTCGTTGTAGACAACGCCCAGATACTGCGACCCGTGATCCGGGTGGTGACTGAGACCTGTTGTTTCTTCAGCAGACGCGATCGTCTGGCTGAGCTTGCAGCGGTAAAACTTCGGTGTGCATGGAATCTGATAGCGCCTATCCAACGATCCGTCGAGAATAAACGCCAATGGCAAACGCGACATACACGAGCTTTTCTTCGTCGTGCATACGTAATGTCAGCCACCCACAGATTGTTCGGGTCCTGGGTTTGAATTCACGCTCCACCCAGTTCTGGCGAAGAGGAGGCGCATCAGGCTTACGGATTGTGATCTGCTTTTGCTTTTGCCAGAAACGTCGGTCTGTCGCATCAACCGTGCAGTTTGCTCACGATCGATATCGATTCCGTCACGGTGAAGAGCATGCCGCATTTCCGCACACCGACACCGGGCCCGATGAATAGCACTAATGCGTTCAACGAGTAAAACATCACAATGGCGCCGAGCACTTTAACCGCAGGCCTTGGCCTGGCGATAACCACGCGATATGACGCACCCACTAGCTTGGCTATCTTTCAACGTCTCACAGATGAACTCGACAGAGAAACGAATTCGGTATTCATCGATGAACTGGATTATTTCCGACGTGGAAAGGTGAGGCAGCCCTAGTGTCTCATTAGTATCGCGGAGCGCTTGATTTTCACGGAGCAACCTCGCGTTTTCGATGCCACGATCATGCACGCATCCTCATGAGGATAGTCTCCGGCCCACCAAGATACGAGCATCGATAAGGCGGGCCGTACGGTCCTTTGCGTCCTGGTCAAATCATCTTGGCATACTCCAGATTTTTCTGTCTAATCAAACAGGATAAAACCTAGGACGCTTCACCTCAGTATGCTGGTTGAGAGTGTCGGCGAGCTTGTACTAATTTACAAGAAACTTTTCCGGGGATTACGCGCCTAGAAGTCCGACGGTCTTTAACCGAGCGCTTAAACAGGTGCTTTTGCAGGAGAAGAGTCGTCGTATCTGCCTGAAAACAAGTAAGAGGGAATTACGTTTTGTAGCTTCAGAATCACATACAGTTAAGATTGCTGACAGTCAGAAGAAGCTTCAGGAGTATGGGGTAAATATGAAGCCAGCATCATTGATAAAAATATGGTCCAAGCTGAAGCCCTTGCCTCTCCCCTACTGGACTGGACTCGTAGGGATCCTGGCGGTGGCAGTTAACTTTTTCCTGCAACCTGGTACTTTTACCAATCCCTGGACGATTCCAGCGACTGCATTGAATCTCTTATGTCTCATTGCAGTACCTCGTTTCCCGCTCCCTACCTGGGCCGGATATCTCGTTCTATTTCTTCTTTTATCGGCACAGCCAGATATCCGAGCCACGGCCTTTACCTTCTTTGCTCCGCTTGTCGCTGCAGTTGTTGCCTACCGTGGCCACACAGTAGCGGCGGCAGCCGGAAGTACCCTGATTTGGTACTCAGGTTCAGTCAACCCTTCAGAAGGGGTCCTGTTTCCTCCTGATCTGCTGGCATCTACCGTCTGGGCGTTATTCCTTGCAGCTGCAGTTCTTCTCGGTCACATCCTTTACCGCGTCATCATTCAGAGAAGAGACTTGATGGAGCAGTGGGATAATGACATCCGAGCTCGCCGAACATCGTTAGCAAGAGCATTGCATGACTCTGTAGCAGCGTCGTTGACCTCAGTGGTGATGCGTGCAGAAACGCTTAGTCTGCAGCAAGGTTTTGCTGCTGAAACCCAGGCGGAACTTGCCGCAATCGCAGAGCAGGCGCGCGATTCCATGAAAGAGGTGCGGAGTCTACTGCGTATTCTTAGCAGCGACTCCCCATCCTGCTCGAGCGGTTTGGAATCATCTGCCGCCGACCAGTTTTATCAGATAGTCAGCTTTCTAAAAGCACATGGTTTTACCGTGGAAACAAGGGGCTCTTTCCGGGTCCTTTCCCTTAACTCAGATGGCCTTGTCGTACTCCGAGAGGTACTGAAAGAAGTGGCCACCAACATCATCAAGTACGCAAATCCCGGTTCTACAGTGACACTCACTGTGGAGGACCACGACGGCTATGTCACCATCAGCTTCATCAATACTGTTGGCAGCAGAAAACCGGCATCGGATTTAACCACCGGACTGGGTCTTCCGGCTATTTCACAGCTAGCCGAAGGTATCGGAGGCGACATGCGGACAGTCTCAAGCTCCACCCGATGGAATACCGAGTTACGGATCCCTCAGCAGAAACAATGACACCCCCAGAACGGTGGTCACTTTCGTCTATAACCTTCGCTTGTGGGCAGCGGAGGCTACTTGATGCGAGATAATGAGATAGCCCAGAGATGCCCCCTAGATGCAGAAAGAGGACAGAGAATGATACCTTTCCATCGACCTCGCTCCATTGCTCCCCTCACAGCAGCATTAATCGTGACCTTGCTAATCGCCCCCTCGGCGGTGGCTGAACAGGTCTCCGTAACGCCGCAAATTTCCCAGCCTCAAGAGTCCCACATGGAAAATAACGCTGTTGCGATCCTCGGCACTATTACCGATATCTTCTCCTGTAAACATCATCCAGCCCTGCCATGGTGCAAATGAGCTACAAGAA
>NZ_JBSZCG010000107.1:0-33511 GCF_054166365.1 Corynebacterium sp. UMB8791
ATGAACGCTACAAAGTACACCGCTGTACTGGCAACCACCGCAGCGCTGATCGGCGCCGGCCTGGCCGCACCTCAGTTGCGCGCGGAAGAGACGACTTCTGAGACAACCGCAGCGTCAGATTCGGCATCTCAGTCACAGGAAGCGCGCGAATGGCGCAACGCTGAAATTACCGCCGGCGGCACCATCACCGTCGAGCCGAGCGTCCCACTCCCAGAGGGCGCCAAGGCAGTCGGCCCGACCAGCATCGACGGCTGGAAGCTGACCACCGACGAGAAAACCGGCGCTGTGACGATCGAGGCCGCACCGAAACTGCGCCCCGGCCAGGGACTGCGCTACCGCGTCTTAGTTCTCTTCGCTGACAAAACCACGGCCACCTACGACGCCGAAGTGACCGTCGTTCCTGGTGGCAACAACAACGCCAACACCTCCACCATCGAGTACAAGGACTCGCTGGTCCAGCCGAAGCAGAGCGTCACCGTTACCCCCACGGGCACGTTCACGCAGGGCACCAAGTTCTACCTCAACAGTGACAAGATTGAGAAGTGGGACGTAAGCGTCGACGAGGCCACCGGCGCCGTCACCGTCAAACCAGGGGACATCGGCTACGGCTCCTGGCTCTCCATCCCAATTCGCGCAGAGTTCCCCGACGGCTCCTCCGACGTCAAGCACGCCAAAGTCACCGTCGCCGACCAGCACGGCAACACCACCCCGCCATCCGACCGCCTCGCCGCGAAGCACACACCGGAGTACACCACAGCGCAGATCGCGGGTAACGAAACGGCCACCCTCAAGCAGACCGCTGAGCTGCCCGAAGGCACCAACTTTAAGATCATGGGCGAGTCCAAGCTGTGGGACCTGTCTATCGACGCCACCACCGGCACCATCACCGCGAAACCAAAGCAGCCGCTCGCTGCCGGTGCCGTCGCGAATGTGCCCGTCATCGTCACCTACTCCGACGAATCCCAAGACTTCGTACAGGCCAAGGTCGAGGTGACCAAGGACCCCGTGTGGCAGTCCAGCAAGGCCAGCGTCGACTACCCGGTGGAGAAATCCCCAGCCGATGAAACCGCCACCATCACCCCCGCGCTCAAGGATGTGCCGGAGGGCACCAAGTTCGCCATGAACGCGACGCCACCAACGGGATGGGAGATCGGCATCGAGCCTTCGACCGGTGTGGTGACCGTCAAAGCCCCAGAGGGCACCCGCGCAGGCACCCAGATCAACGTACCTGTCCGCGTCGAGTTCCCCGACGGTTCCCGCACCGTCACCAACGCGGTCGTCCTCTTCGAGGCACCAACCAACCCCGAGTCCGACAAGTTCAAGGTCACCTACAAGGACGTAACCGTCAAGGCCGGCGAGAACCGAGTGTTCAAACCAGCCGAATCCCTGCCGACCGGTGCCATCGTCAACGGCCCGAAGAACCAGAGCGTCAACGGTGTGAAGGTCAACACCGACAAAGACGGCGCCGTCTCCGTTGAAGTACCAAGCCACGCCCGTGACTTCGACTTCACGGTTCCCCTCGAGATCTACTTCCGCGACGGCTCCAAGCAGGAGACGAAATTCCACGTCACCGTAAAGGCAAAGGAGACGACTACTCCGACGACCTCCACCAAGGAGTCCACGCCGACTTCGGAGGAGTCCGCGCCGCGGACAACCGCCCCGACGACTTCGGAAAAAACCACGGAACTGTCCACGCCGCGGACAAGCGAAGAGGCTACGACGACGAAACCGACGACTTCCGACAAGACGACCGAGCCATCCACGTCTGAGGAGTCCACGCCGACTTCGGAGGAGTCCGCGCCGCGGACAACCGCCCCGTCAACGACTACGCCGACGACTTCCGACAAGACGACCGAGCCGACCACGTCCGCCCCGCGGACAACCGAGAAGTCCACCACCCCGGAGACGACCACCCCGGCCACGTCGACTACCAAGGCAACGCCAACAACCAAGGCAACGACGACCACGAAGGAGTCCGCGCCGCGGACAACCGAAGAGGCGTCGACAAGTGAGACGACTCCAACGACCTCGACGAAGCCTTCGAGGCCACAGAATGAGACGACCAAGATTGAGTACGCGCGCACGCCGGTGCACGCGGGCGAGTCCGTGACGCTGAAGCCGAAGGGCGAATTCCCGGCGGGCACGAAGTTCAACGGGCCGAGCGGGTCGCAGCAAGGATGGTCCGCCACCACGAACAGCCAGACTGGTGAGATTCGAATTACTGCACCAGCAAACGCGACGGTTGGTACCACTGTGAGCTTCCCTGTCACCGTGGTCTTCCCAGACAAGTCGAGGCAGATTCACGAAGTCACCGTCTACGTGGAGCGCACCACCACGGCGCCGTCCACCAGCGAGCAGCCGACGAGCGAGCAGCCAACGGGCACGACGACGCCAGCGAAGCCGAAGGAATCGCAGGCGGACAAGACTAACGTCGACTTTGAACAGCCGAAGGTGAACGCCGGCGACACGATCGTGCAGCGTCCGAGCGGCAACGTTCCGGCGGGCACGAAGTTCACGGGCCCGAACGGCACCTACGAGGGCTGGAAGTTCGCCACCGACCCGCGCACGGGTGAGGTCACTATCACGCCTCCGGCGGACGCGAAGCCTGGCGCCTCCATCGACTACACCGTCACCGCGACGTTCCCTGACTGGTCCACAAAGGAGTACAAGCTGAAGGCCACGGTTGCGGACGTCGATAAGGGTGGTGACACCGGATCGAGTAGCGATGGCTCCAGCAGCTCCTCCTCGAACGAGGAGGGCTCGAGCACGGGTGCGACCATCGGCATCGTGGTTGGCGTGCTCGCGCTGCTCGGTCTGCTCGCCGGCGCGGCGAACTATGTGCTGCAGTACGTCGACATCAACGCGCTGCTTCGCTAACACCGTTCGCGCGGGGACGATATTCTAAGCACTATGAAGAAAATGAGTGCTCTCGTCCTCGCCGGCGGGCTTACGGCGTCGCTGATCGTCGCGCCGCAAGCCACCACCGCTCCATCGGGGTCCTCCGGATCCTCCAAACCGACGCCGGTGATCACGCCGACCGTCACCCCACCAAAGCAGCCACCGCTCGGCAGCGCATACACGGGCTCAGCGCCGGTCTCGCTGACCATCGCGGCGCTGCTCACCCTGCTGGTCGGCCAAGTAATTGTCGACGCCGTCCCCCCACTGCGCGCAGCCGTCGACGACCTCGCGCGCCAGGCAGGACTCTCGGGCGTGATGGGATCCTCCCAGGGTAACCGCATTTTCGATTTCTCCAAGATCGACCTCAACGAGCTGCAGAAGATGTTGCCCAAGGTCTAAACCCCACCCCAAATATGTAACCACTGTGACTCATGATAAGTTTGTTCCTGTTGTGGTTACAGTGTCCTGTGTGACGGCTGTGGCGGAAGAGCCGCAACGCTCAACGTAACAATGCGACCTGCCGGGGGGCAGGTCGCATTTGTCATACAATCAACGGCATGGAAACACCACAAGGACTCAACGCACTGCTGCACAATGGGCGCCGCCCAGGAATCGTCGACGCGCTCGCCGGAGTGGTCGACCAGACCGTCGCAGACCAAAGCGGACTCACCGGCATGGCGCTGCGCTCCGCAATCGCGGGCGTAAAGAAAGTCGACGCCCGGATCCTGCACAAGGGCATCAACACCGTACTCCCCCAGCTGCTCGAGCAGCTCAACCCCCGCTGGGAAGACTACAAAAACAGCGACCACGCCGCCTTTGGCGAATACCTCGCACAACACGAAGACGACGTGGTCACAGAACTCGTCTCACTCGGCGACAACCTCCGCGACTCCATGCCAGCCGGCGTACAGAAGATCTACGCCACCTTCCGCAGCAAGGCCGCCAAAATTGTGGGGCCTGCGTTGCCGCGGATCGGAGAGGTCGTCGAAAAGCAGATGGAAGGCTAGACGTCCAGGAAGCGGACGTCCTTCGCCTTGCGGGTGATGAAGGAGCGGCGAGCCGCCACATCATCGCCCATCAGGATGCTGAACAGCTCATCAGCGCGCTGGGCATCCTCCACATCAACGCGACGCAGAATACGGTGATCCCGGTCAAGCGTGGTCTCCCACAGCTCGCTCGGGTTCATCTCACCCAGACCCTTGTAGCGCTGGATGCCGTCATCCGTGTTGATCTTACGGCCGGCCTCCAGGCCCTCCGCGAGCAACTGGTCACGCTCCGCGTCGGAGAAGGCGTAGCCAGGCTCGCCCTTCGCCCACTTCAGCTTGTAGAGCGGCGGGTTCGCCAGATAGACGTGGCCCTCCTCGATGAGCTCCGGCATGAAGCGGAACAGCAGGGTGAGCAGCAGCGTCGCGATGTGCTGGCCGTCGACGTCAGCATCCGCCATCAGCACAATCTTGTGGTAGCGCAGCTTCGAAATGTCGAACTCTTCGTGAATACCCGTACCCAGCGCGGTGATGATCGCCTGGACCTCCGCGTTCTTCAACACGCGGTCCATGCGGGCCTTCTCCACGTTCAGGATCTTGCCGCGCAGCGGGAGAATCGCCTGGTACATCGAGTCGCGGCCCTGCTTCGCCGAACCACCTGCTGAGTCGCCCTCAACAATGAACAGCTCGGACAGCTTCGGGTCCTTCGAACGGCAGTCCGCCAACTTACCCGGCAGGCCACCCAAGTCCGTCGCCGACTTACGACGCACCAAGTCACGCGCCTTGCGCGCCGCCTGACGCGCCTGCGACGACGACACAGCCTTCGAAATAATGGCCTTCGCCTCCGCCGGGTTGGCATCAAACCAATCCGACAGATTCTCGTTCACGGCGCGCTGCACGAAGCCCTTCACCTCGGTATTGCCGAGCTTCGTCTTCGTCTGGCCCTCAAACTGCGGGTCCGCCACGCGGACAGACACCACGGCCGCGAGACCCTCACGGCAGTCATCACCAGTGAGGTTCGGCTCCTTGTCCTTCAGCAGCTTATGGTCACGCGCGTAGCGGTTCATCAGCGTGGTCAACGCCGCACGGAAACCCTCCTCGTGCGTACCGCCCTCATGCGTATTAATGGTGTTCGCGAACGTGTGCACAGACTCCTTAAACGAGCTGTTCCACTGCATCGCCACCTCAGCCTCAAGGCCGTCACCCTTCTGGTCAAAGCCCACGATCGTCGGGTGGATCGCCGTCTTCGACTTATTCAGGTAGTTGACGTAATCAATCAGGCCATCCGGGTAGTGGTACGTGACCTTCTTCTCGCGCTTCTTCGGGGCAGCAGATGTGTCACCCTCGGTGGCGTCGTCAAACGAGTCCGAGCCAACCGCAGCGGCCGTCTCACCCTCCTCCGCGATCGCCTCGAGCTCAAGCTCCTCCTCGGAGACGCGCTCATCCTTCAGCGTGATGGTCAGGCCCTTGTTCAGGAACGCCATCTCCTGCAGACGACGCGCGATCGTGTCCCACTTAAACTCCGTGGTCTCAAAAATCTCCGGGTCCGGCCAGAAACGAATCGCCGTACCCGTGCCGCGGGCATTGCCGCCCTCCTCCAGAGGCTCCGGCTGCGCGTCCACAAACCGCTGGTACCAGTGCTTGCCATCGCGCTTAATGTCCGCCTCCACGCGCGTGGACAGCGCGTTCACCACGGAAATACCCACACCGTGCAAGCCACCCGACACCGCGTACGACTCCGAGTCGAACTTACCGCCCGCGTGCAGCTGCGTCATCACGACCTGCACCGTCGGCGCACCAGACGGGTGCATCTCCACCGGAATACCACGACCATTATCGACGACCTCTACGCCGCCATCCGCGAGCAGAGTCACATCGACGCGATCGGCATAGCCCGCCATCGCCTCATCGACCGAGTTATCCACGACCTCCCACACCAAGTGGTGCAGGCCACGCTCACCGGTCGACCCAATGTACATACCTGGGCGCTTCCGGACGGCCTCAAGGCCCTCGAGGATAGTAATCGACGACGCGTCATAATGAGGTTGTTGATCAGCCACTGGAAAAGACGCTCCTCCTGAAAAATGTCATTAACCCGTCCCATCTTACACGTAAAACAGGACACCAAACCCCACGACTACCCGTACGTGTCCCTCGGACCCCGCCCCTTCACGTGCAGCGGACCATAGCGCCAACTCTTCACCCGCGGCCCATAAATGTGCAGCTTCCGGATCACATCCGGGCCCACCTTCTCCGCGATCGCGCGCAGCACCGTCGACTGCATGTACTTCAGCTGCGTCGCCCACGCCGTCGTCGTGCAGGTGATGAAGACCTCGCCATCCTTAATCATCTCCACCTTCGTATGCTCCGCGATCGTAGCTCCGACCAGGCCCTCCCAATTGCCCATCACCCAGCCATACGCCATGTTCTCCGTCCAATCGCGCTTCCGGATCTCCTTACCCAGCAGCGACGAAAACGACTTCACCTTGTAACTCCGCGGCAACGCCCGGCCATCCTTGCCCGTCGGACGGCCCCGCTCCAGCCACGGCCTGCGCTCCTCCTGCTCAAAGTGCAGCCCCGGCACCGTAATATCCTTCACCGGACGGCCCTTGCCCTGACTGCGGCGCGGCACCACGCTCACGCCCTGCTTCGACAAATCCGGCAACCGCCCGCCGCGCCGCTTCGCCGTGCGCCGCAACTGATCAAACGTGGTGTCCACCAAGTCACGCTCGCTCAATATGGGACACCCCCTCCTCCATCCGCACGTGATACCGCGCCGTCACCGCCCCATCAAGGTTGCCCGGCAAGTCATCCCCGACCGCCGCCGTAATCAGCACCTGCTCCGCCGACTCCGCCACGTGCACCAACCGCTCACGGCGCTTCGCGTCCAACTCCGCAAACACATCATCCAGAATCAGCACCGGATCCGTGCCCTCACCGGCCAACAAGCGGTACTCCGCCAAGTGCAAACTCAGCGCAAAGGACCACGTCTCCCCATGTGACGCATAGCCCTTCGCCGGCTGCTGACCCAGCATCAACACCAGGTCATCCCTATGCGGACCAACCAGCGTTGAGCCGCGCTCAATCTCCTCTTTTCGACGCCTCCCCAACTCCGACAACATCGCCGCCTCCAACACCTGCGGATCCCGCGACGCCTCCCCCGTCAACTCCAACACCGCCCGATCCAGCGTCGACGTGTACTCCACCGACGCCGCACGCGACTCCGGCGCCACCGACGCGTACGACTCCGTGATGGGGTCGGAGAGGGCGTCGACAAGCAAAAGCCTGCCCGCCAACACCTGCGCACCATAGCGCGCCAACTGCGCATCCCACGCATCCAACGTGCTCAACGCACCCGCGCCCGCCGCATCCCCATAACCGCGGCGCAGCGCCATATTCTGCGAACGCAACAACGCATTACGCTGGCGCAACACCTTGTCATAATCCGCCTTCGCCCCACCATGACGCGGCGTACGCACCGCAGCCAACGCATCCAAAAACCGGCGACGATCCCCCGGCTCCCCACTCACCAAACGCAAATCCTCCGGCGAAAACATCACCGTCCGCAACACACCCAGCAACTCACGCGCCGACTTCAACCGCGTCCTATTAATCTGCGCCTGATTCGCCCCACTCGCCTTAATCAACACATGAGTAGTCAGCGCGCGCCCCTCATTCACCGTCGTCGCCGACACGCGCGCATCACTCGCCCCCGAATGGATCAGCGGAGCGTCCGTGGCCACCCGGTGACTCCCGAGCATCGACGTGTACCGCACCGCCTCCACAATGTTCGTCTTCCCGTGCCCATTGCGGCCCGAAAACACCGTGACGCCCGGCTCCAAATCCACATGCAACTCCCGCCACGAACGGAAATCACGCAGGTCAAGTTCCGAAACGTACATCGCGGCAAACTAGCCCGGCAGGCGAACCGGCATCAACAAATACGTGAAATTCGTCTCCGGCGTCGGGAACAACCCATCATCACCCTTCTCCGGCAAGGACTCCGGCTCCGGAATCATAATCGCCGGACGCGACGACTCCGTAAACCCAAACACCGCACGATCCGTCCCAATCACCGACAAACCATCACGCAAATAACCAGCATTAAACGCAATCAGCAGCTCATCCTCCCCCACAAACTGAGCAGGAATCGACTCCGACGCCTCACCAGAATCAGCCCCCGACGCAAACAACGTCACCTGACCCTCCGAAAAATGCAACCTCAACTGCGCATTCCGATCCGCCACCAACGACACACGACGAATCGCCTCCAACAACGGAGCCACCTCCACCGACGCCATCGACGTATGCGCCTTCGGCAACAACGGCTGCACATTCGGGAAATCCGCATCCAACATACGCGTCGTCGTCTCACGATTGCCCGCATGCAAACCAAACAAGCCGTCCGCGCCCACATTATCGACGCCACCAACGGCAATCTGCACCGGCTCCTCCAACTGCGTATCCAACGTCCGCGCGTTATCCAACAACGTCTTCGCCGGCACCAACAGCTTCGCCTGCACCCCCTCACCAGCAGGCGACCACTCCAACGAACGCAACGCCAACCGGAAACGGTCCGTCGCCGTCAAATGCAACGTCGAACCCTCCACCTCAATGTGGATACCGGTCAGCATCGGCAACGTGTCATCCTTACCCGCCGCGGCAGCCACCTGCATCACCGCGCCACTGAGATCCTCCGAACCGATCGTGCCCGTCACCTCAGGCAACTGCGGCAACTGCGGATAATCGTCCAACGGCATCAAAGGCAGCTCGAAGTGGGCGGAGCCGCCGTCGAGAAGCAACTTTGTGTCACTCGTAGAAACCTCAACCGGCTGATTCGGCATATTCGCAACAATGTCAGACAACAACTTGCCCGCCACCGCAACACGACCCGGCGTAGCAACCTCCGCCGCAATCCGTACCCGCGACGACACCTCATAATCGAAGCCCGCGAACTCCAAACCCTCATCCGACGCCGTAATCAACACCGCGCGCAAAATCGGCTGCGTGTTCTTCGTAGGCAACATCCGAGCAACCCACGCCACCGCGTCCGACAGGTCCTCCTTGTGCACGCGGAAGGAAACGTTGGAATTCAAGTTGTCTTGGATGTCCGCCATAGTGACACGGGCTCCTTGCAGTACGTAGAGATTCTTGTAATTACGTACTCACTCTAGGCGGGGACGCGCTTTTTGTCATTCGAGTTTTCACACGCCTGGCTCATGGCTTTTTGGGGCGTTGGTCGTTTGTGCGCCGTTCTGCACAGCTCCCCTTTCTACTCTAGGAATTACAAGTAAAAACCTTGGGAACAACAATAAGTCCTGTGCAATCTGTGGAATTACACGAATTCGCCGTGGTCGGAGCGCGAAAACAGGGTGTGCAATTGCCTGTGGAAGAAATGTGGATAACTCCGGGCGCTTGTGGATAGATTTTCTGTCATTTGATCTGTGCACAACTCGGGAAGGGTTGTCCACTGGGGATTCACACGTTATCCACAAGGGCTGTGGTGTGTGATGTGGGTCTCTTTGTGGTGGGAGTCACTTAGGTGTTTTGCCCCTGAATGTGAATTACAGCGGTGTAATTACACAGGTGTGGATAAGTCTGTGGATGGTTTTTTAGGGGTGCGGGAGGTGGGAGTGCCAAATGTCGCAATCTGATATGGACTAGGTGTTCAAAGTGCCTGGCAGAAAAAGGGCTAGGCAAAAGTGGGTGCGTCTTTTGGCACTGAGAGACCAGGTGGGGCACCAAATTCCGGGATTTGGGGAGTCGGGCTTGTGTTTCCCCAGGTCGCTGGGGGTGCGTGAGGGAATTTGGTGCGGGCGACGCCAAGAGCGACGAAAGTTAACGCAGCGTGCGGGCGCGGGCCTTGATGATTTGGGTCAGTTCCTGGATTTCGTCGTAGGTGCCGCGGTTCTCCGTCATCTCCTTGCGGATCTTGCGGTCCGCGTACATCACGGTGGTGTGGTCCTTGCCGCCGAACTCGTCGCCGATCTTGGGAAGGGAGAGTTCGGTCAGTTCGCGGCACAGGTACATCGCGATCTGGCGGGCGTGCGCCACTTGGCGGGTTTTACCTGCGCCGATGAGCTGGTCCATCGTGACGTTGAAGTATTCGGCGGCGTACTCCTTGATGGTGGAGGCGTTGATGTTGATGTCGCCTTCGTCGGGAAGGATGTCGCGAAGGGCGACTTGGGCGACGTCGAGGGTGATGGGCTCGTCGATAAGGGAAGAGTAGGCCGAGACCCTGATGAGGGCACCCTCGAGCTCGCGGATCGACGACTCGAATTGTGAGGCGATGAGCTCGAGCACCTGGTGGTCGACCTGCGTGCCGTCGGCTGCTGCCTTTTTCATCAAGATGGCGATACGGGTCTCCAGGTCTGGTGGCTGGACGTCGGTGATCAGGCCGCCTTCGAAGCGGGTGCGGAGGCGGTCCTCGAGGGTGGTGAGCTGCTTCGGCGGGCGGTCAGACGACAGGATGATCTGCTTATTCGCCTGGTGCAGCGCGTTGAAGGTGTGGAAGAACTCCTCCTGGGTACCTTCCTTGCCCTCGAGGAACTGGATGTCGTCGACCATCAGGATGTCAAGGTTGCGGTAGCGGCGCTTGAAGCTTTCCTGGCGGTCGTCGCGCACGGAGTTGATGTAGTCGTTCGTGAACTCCTCGGAGGAGACGTACTTGATCCGGAGGTTCGGCTGCAGGACTTGCGCGTAGTTGCCGGCGGCGTGCAGCAAGTGCGTCTTGCCGAGGCCGGAGCCGCCCCAGATGAACAGGGGGTTGTAGGCGCGAGCCGGGTTCTCGGCGACGGCGACGGCGGCGCCGTTGGCGAAGCGGTTCGAGGAGCCGATGACGAAGTTCTCAAAGGTGTACTTCGGGTTGAGGCTGGTCTCGCGCTCGGGGTCGTGGGCAGGCTTTTCGCGGGGGATTCGCTTAGGGACGGTCGGGTGCGCCGGCGCCTGGTGTTGTTGCTGTTGGCGGGCGTGCATCTCAGCGAGTTCGTCGAGGCCCATTGGGATTTGCTCGCCGGGGGTCATGTGGGCCGGGTCGACGGCCTCGGGGGCAGGCGGAGCTGAAGGCGCTGCCGGAGCTGAAGGCGCCTGGATCGAGACGGCGAGCGTGCAGTGTTTGCCCAGGTGGGAGGCCAGTAGCGCCGTGATGTGCGGCGCGAGGGACTGCTCCACGACCGTTTTTGCGGCGGCGTGGGGGGCGGAGAGGATGGCGTAGCCGTCGACAAGCATGACTGGGCGGACGAGCTGGAGGTAGGCGCGCTCTTGTGGGGTGAGCGTCGGGACCTGTGAGCTGGGCTGCGCGGACAGCGCCAGCAGGTCAGCGACGATGGTGCGCCATAGCGTTTCGATGTCTTGCTCTGCCAACGTCCCGCTTTCCTCCTAATCCGACATGTCATTTAGTGACGTTCGTCACAACTGTGGAATTTCACGTACATTCCACCGCTGTTTCACAGATTTTGTAATTCCAAAACCTGCGTCTCACCAGTATCTTCCACAGACTTGTCCACACCTGTGGATAACTTCGGTGAGTAAGTTGTTCACAGCCTTCCCCCTCCCCTGTGGATAACTTTTCACGGAACTTTTACCGGCTGTGACCTGCTGTAATTACAAATTACGCCGCAAAGTCTCAACCTGTTGTTCACAGTTATCCACAGCGATGTGGAGAAAGAACGTGTGTAATTGTGGTGCTTTATCATTGTTACCCGGTGTGAGCTTGCAATGTCTAACAGCCCGCACGCCACAACCCTGTGGATAACTCGTTTCACGGATGTGATTCACAGGAAATCTCGAACATTGCGTACGCGTGTTGGGAAGTAATCGCGCGTCAGGCCGGTGATAGCGCGGCCCCCGGTGTTCGAAAATATGCAACCACCTGCGCGAAAGTACACCCTTGTAATTACGGGGGTAAACGAATGGACCTGCGCCCCACCCGGCTCAAAAGACAGTGTGTCGATTTGAACAACCAGCGGTTTTTCGCGTAGTCTGGCGTAGTCTGTCACACCACGGGCGCGAAGCAACATGCCCACGGTGTGCTTGAGAGCACCATCTACGCAGTGCACCGGGCCGCCCACCCAGGGCGAGTCAGCGAAGGTGATGCATGCAGGTCAACGCGCACAACGCGCCGCGGCCGGGCAATCTCAACCTGAACATTGCAATTCCGGGACGGCTACTACCCCGGGAGGGAATGCGTCGCACACCGCGGCGGGTTCCCGCTGGCCGTCGTGACCTCTTATAAGGAGTCCACCGTGTCTAAGCGGACTTACCAGCCAAACAACCGCCGTCGTTCACGCAAGCACGGCTTCCGTGCCCGCATGCGCACCCGCGCCGGCCGCGCAATCGTTTCCGCGCGCCGCAAGAAGGGCCGCGCAAGCCTGACGGCATAAACGCCCGAAGCGCAGCGACATCGTGTTACCCCGCCCGCACAAACTCTCCTCCTCTGCCGACTTCCGGCAGACCATGAGGAAAGGAGTGCGCGCGGGGTCTCGCACTTTAATCGTCCACGTCCGCTCGCGGGCCGAGGACACCATCGCGCTGCACGGCGGGCCGCGCTTCGGACTGATCGTGTCCAAGCAGGTCGGTAACGCGGTGACCAGGCACGCGGTGTCTCGGAAGCTGCGGCATGTGCTGCGAGGGGGCGTCGATAAGCTGGAGCTGCACCACGACGTCGTGGTGAGAGCCCTGCCCGCCTCAGCCACCGCCACGAGCGCGCAACTCGCGCACGACTACGACGCCGCGCTGCGCAAAGCCCTGGACAAATGGCGTACTACAACTTCCTAGGCCAACGCATCCCCGCACCACCAACCGCGGCCGCGCGGGCACTCGTGAAGGCCGTACGCTGCTACCAAAAGTACCTCTCACCCCTTAAGATGGGTGCGACGTGTCGTTTCATGCCAGTGTGCAGCGCCTACGCACTCGAAGCGGTCGCGCGACACGGTGCCATCAAAGGCACCCTGCTCAGCGTGGCCCGCGTCTGCAAATGTGGGCCCTGGCACCCCGGCGGGTTCGACCCAGTACCCGGCAGCGGTACGGACGCGTCCACAGGAACGACCACCAAGTAACCAACGAGGAGTAACACCCCAAAGTGCTGAATTTCATCTACTGGCCGATTTCTTGGGTGCTGTGGTTCTGGCACAAAGTATTCGGCTTCATCCTCTCGCCAGACTCGGCGTTGTCATGGATCCTGTCCATCGTCTTCCTCACCTTCACCCTGCGAACCCTGCTGGTCAAGCCCATGGTCAACCAAATGCGGTCCATGCGCAAGATGCAGGAAATGCAGCCGAAGATGCAGGAAATCCGCCAAAAGTACAAGAACGACCAGCAGAAAATGGCGGAAGAGACGCAGAAGCTGTACAAGGAGATGGGCACCAACCCGCTCGCCTCGTGCATCGTCCCGCTGGCACAGATGCCCGTGTTCATCGGCCTGTTCCACGTGCTGCGCTCCTTCAACCGCACCGGCACCGGCCCCAACCAGCTGGGCCTCAGCGTTGAAGAGAACCGCAACCTGGCCAACTACGCGTTCTCCCCAGAAGACGTCCGCTCCTTCCTGGACGCCGACTTCTTCGGTGTGCCGCTCTCCGCGTACATGTCCATGCCAGAAGACGCCTTCGCGGCGTTCACCGGCCTGGACTTCACCCGCGCCAACATCGTCATGGTGTGCCTGCCGCTCGTGCTCATCTCCGCGACGTTCACCCACCTCAACGCCCGGATGTCCATGAACCGTCAGGCCGCACGCCGCGCCGCCGGCAAGGTCAACACCCCATCCGGTGACAACGCCGCCATGATGCAACAGCAGATGCAGATGATGAACAAGATGATGCTCTGGGTCTTCCCGGTCATGATCATCGCGTCCGGCTTCCTGTGGCACATCGGCCTGCTGTTCTACATGCTGGCCAACAACGTGTGGACCTTCTTCCAGACCCGCATCGTCTTTGCCAAGATGGACGCCGAGGAAGAGGCCGAGGAGCGCGCCAAGGCGGAAGCCAAGCGCGCCTCCGCTCCCGTTGTCGGTGCACGCAAGGTGGACAAGCGCAGCAAGAAGCAGCGCAAGCAGCAAGGCAAGTAGCTGACTGCCTTCAGCCCCCAGCAAGTGTTTGCTGGGGGCGTTACTTTTACTAGAGTCGATGCCAGACTAAAAATTCAAAGGAGTACACAGCCGTGTCAGAACAGCCCACAGCCGCCGCCACCATCTTCGGCGACCGCCTGCCGCTCGCCGAGGCCTACCACGAATCGCTGGCCACCACCGCCGCCGAGCGCGGCTTCATCGGCCCCAAAGAAGTCAGCCGCCTGTGGGAACGGCACATCCTCAACTGTGCGGTGGTCTCCGAAGCACTTGACGACGCCACCACCGTCGCCGACATCGGCTCCGGCGCAGGGCTGCCCGGCATCCCACTGGCCATCGCGCGCCCCGACGTCTCCTTTACCCTCATCGAGCCGCTGCTGAAGCGCTCCACGTACCTCGCCGAGGTCAAAAACGAGTTGGGACTGGACAACGTCACCGTCGTCCGCGGCCGCGCCGAGGAGCAGCCCGGCGGGCAGTTCGACGTGGTCACCTCCCGCGCGGTCGCACCCCTGGGCAAGCTGGCCGGCTGGAGCCTGCCACTGGTCCGCCACGGGGGCTCGATGTTGGCACTGAAAGGCGCTAGTGTTGCAGAAGAACTCGCACGCGACGCGCGGGCGATTAAGAAAGCCGGGGGGATCACGCCGAGCATTTTCCAGGTTGGCGCCGACGTCCTCGACCAGCCCACCACCCTCATCCGAATCGTGCGGAAATAGCGGAAAGGAACACCACCAGCATGGACAACGCCACGCTGCAACGCCCCGCGCACACCCGCGTGTTCACCGTTGCGAACCAGAAGGGCGGCGTCGGCAAGACGACGACATCCGTGAACATGGCGTCGGCACTCAGCCGCCAAGGCATGCGCGTCCTCGTCATCGACCTGGACCCGCAGGGCAACGCCTCCACCGCGCTCGGCGCCGAGCACACCTCCGGCACCACCTCCAGCTACGAAGTCCTCATCGGCGAAGCAACGCCCGAGGAAGCACTGCAGGCGCACGCCAACAACGAGAACCTCTACTGCATCCCCGCCACCATCGACCTCGCCGGCGCCGAAATCGAGCTGGTGTCCATGGTGCGCCGCGAATACCGGCTGCACGACGCCATCCGGCGCGGCTTCCTCGAAGATCACAACTTCGACTACGTCTTCATCGACTGCCCACCATCACTCGGGTTGCTCACCATCAACGCCATGACCGCCGTCGACGAAGTCATGATCCCCATCCAGTGCGAGTACTACGCGCTTGAGGGCGTCGGCCAGCTGCTCGGCAACATCAGCATGATCCGCGAGCACCTCAACCACAACCTGCACATCTCCGCGATCGTGCTCACCATGTACGACGCCCGCACGCGGCTTGCGGCGGACGTCGCCGGCGAAGTGCGCAACCAGTTCGGCGAAGTGGTGCTGCGCAACGTCATCCCGCGCTCCGTGAAGGTTTCCGAGGCGCCAGGCTACGGCCAAACCGTCATCGACTACGACCCACTCTCCAGCGGAGCGCTGGCCTACTACGACGCCGCCCGCGAACTGGCAACACGCGGCGACTACCAACCACACGCCACCACGGGGCCCATCGGAGTCAGCCCCCAGGTGGCCCAACAACTTGACGAGGGCGAGGAATAACCATGGCACAAGAGCGTAAAGGCGGCCTCGGCCGCGGACTAGCAGCACTCATCCCGCAGGCACCAGCCGCGACCGACAAAACCGGCAAAACCGGCGGCATCGGCGGCAAAGCCTCCGACGTGATCTTCGGCGCAGCCGGCGCCGCCGGGGCTTCCGGGGCTTCGGGAGCTTCCGGTGGCGGCGACAAGCTTCCGCCGCGCGGAAAGCGGCCCAAGGTTGCGGGCGCGCCCACCGTCGGCGCCACGCCAGAGAACGTTATGCAGCCCGTGCCCGTCGGCGCGCGCTACCAGGAAATCGCGGTCGGGCAGATCATCCCGAACCCGAAGCAGCCACGCCAGGTCTTCGACGAAGACGACCTCAACGAGCTGGTCCACTCCATCCGCGAGTTCGGCCTGCTGCAACCCATCGTCGTGCGCGACACGCCCGAGGGCTTCGAACTCATCATGGGTGAGCGCCGCTGGCGCGCCGCCTCCAAAGCCGGCCTGAAGCACATCCCGGCCATCGTCCGCGAAACCTCCGACCAGGACATGCTTCGCGACGCCCTCCTGGAAAACATCCACCGCGTCCAGCTCAACCCGCTCGAAGAAGCCGCCGCCTACCAGCAGCTCCTCGAAGAGTTCGGCGTCACCCAGGAGCAACTCGCCGACAAACTCGGCCGCTCCCGCCCGGTGATCACCAACGCGATCCGCCTCCTGCGCCTCCCGGTGCCGGTGCAGCGCCGCGTCGCCGCCGGCGTACTCTCCGCGGGCCACGCCCGCGCACTCCTCGGCCTCAAGCTCGGCAGCGACGCCCTGACCTCCAACGGCCAAAACCTCCTCGCCGAACGCATCGTCGCCGAAGGCTTAAGCGTCCGCGCCACCGAAGAGGCCGTCACCCTCATGAATAACGAAGGCGGTGTCCCGCAAAAGAAACGCCGCGAGCCCATCCCCCAGCCCGAATACCTGACCCGGGCCGCCGACCAACTCGCCGACGAATGGGACACCAAAGTCTCCGTCACCATGGGCAAGCGGAAAGGCAAAATCGTCGTCGAGTTCGGCGACCGTCAGGACTTCGAACGCATCATGGGCCTCATCCAGGGCACCGATTAACTACAGGTGCTCCTGGCGGAGCAAATCCTGGAAGGAGTAGGTGCCTGTCGGTTGGTCATCAGAATCCAGCAAGTACAGGCGCTTCACCGCCACCACAATCGCCTCCGCGATCGCGTCACGCTGCTGCGGATCCGTCACCACCTCAACATCGTGCGGATTCGTGACATAGCCAGCCACGATCTCCACCGACGGCATCCGCGTCATCCGCAGCATCTCCCACGTCCGGGCATGATTCCAGCAATTACGTAGCGACGTCCTCGCCGCAATCTCACGCTGAATATAGCCCGACAGCGTCTCCCCCGTCATCGACGACGTCCCGTTCTCCGAACCGAAGTAGAACGTGGCCACACCATTCGCCTTCTCATTGGCATAACGGTCCAACTGCAGGGAAATCACCAAGTCGGCGTCGAAACCGTTCGCCAGATCGGCGCGCTCCTTACACGACGGATTATCACCACGCGGGCGCGAGATGATCGTCTCCACACCAGCCGCAATCATGCGGCCCTCCACGCGCTGCGCCAAATCCCACAGGATCTCCTCCTCCGTGATCTGGCCGAAGGGGCCGTCGACAAGCGCGCCCTTATCCGCACCACCAAGATGCGGATCAATCACCACGCGCTTGCCCGCCAACTGCGGGCCAGCCGCACGCACATGCTCACGCTCGCGAATCGCGTGCGCCGAACCGCCCGTAATCCGGCGGCCCAACAGACTCAACGCGTGCAACGTATCCGGGCCACACACCCCATCGTCTTCCAAGCCCGAATTCAGCTGGTAATTCATCACAGCCTCGTGCGTGCGCGGACCGAACCGCCCATCCACACGATCCGAATAAAACCCCAGCTCATGCAGCTGCGTCTGCAACTGCCCCACGTCGTCGCCCACCAACTCCTGATTCGGCTGGTACTGCAACACACGCGCCCCCAACGTATACGACGCCTCACGCAGCTCACGCAACGTCAAGTCATCGATAGCGCCAGTCGGCATAATTCCCCGCGACTGCTGAAATGCTTTCACGGACTCCGCCAAAGGGGCGTCGAAAAGCATCTCGTCGGGAGTGAACTGCCGCGAGTTGAAGTCCTCGATGTCCCCATCGAAGTCCTCCAACATGCCCAAACGCGCAAGCGTCGCACGCGCCTCGGCCACGCGAGCACTCGAATCACCTACGCGGAGAATGTCACCCACTGGGCACCTTTCTACAAAACCAACAATGCAGTCCATCCTACGACGGACAGCCTACAGATACGACTCAACCTTCTGGACGATCTGCGCCTTCGGAAGCGCCCCCACAAACTCATCCACCTTCTGGCCATCCTTGAAGATCAACACAGTCGGAATCGACATGACCTGGAACATCATCCCCAGCTCACGCTCCTCATCCACATTCACCTTCGCGACCTTCACCTTGCCATCCAGCTCAGACGCAATCTCATCCAACGTCGGCGACAGCTTCCGGCACGGAGCGCACCACTCAGCCCAAAAATCCACCAACACCGGCGTCGAAGCCTCAACGACCTCAGCCTTAAACGTATTCTTCGTCACATCAACAGGTGCACTCATCGTTCCTCCTTGAACACAGTTCTTTCCATTCTAAAGCGCCGCAAGGAAATGCTGCGCATCCAACGCCGCCCGGCACCCCGAACCAGCCGCCGTAATCGCCTGACGATAGTGGTTATCCACCAAATCGCCACACGCAAACACGCCCGGCACGTTCGTGCGGGTCGAAGGGGCGTCGACAAGGACGTACCCGCCCTCGTCCGTGGCCACCTGGCCCTCCAGGAACGCCGAACGCGGATCATGCCCGATCGCCACGAACAACGCCGTCGCGTCCAGCACCGACTCCTCGCCCGACTGCACGTTACGCACCTTCAGGCCGCCAACCTTGCCATCCTTTTCGACGACCTCTTCGACCACCGAATGCGTAATAAACTCAATCTTCTCATTTGCCCGGGCGCGCTCCAACATAATCTGCGACGCGCGGAAGTTCTCCGAACGGTGAATAATGGAAACCTTCGACCCAAATTTGGTCAAAAACGTCGCTTCCTCCATCGCCGAATCCCCACCACCGACAACGGCAATGTGCTGATCCTTAAAGAAGAAGCCGTCACAGGTCGCGCACGTGGACACACCGCGACCCGTCAGCTCAGCCTCACCCGGAATGCCCAGGTGACGCGGTGCCGCACCAGTAGCGAGAATGACCGCGCGGGCCTGGTAGACGTCATCCCCCACGAACACCTTCTTCACGTCACCGGAGAGATCAACCTTGTCCACCAGCTCCGACTCCAGGCGCGCGCCGAACTTCTCCGCCTGCTCGCGCATCTGCATCATCAGATCCGGGCCCATCACCCCATCCTTGAAGCCAGGGAAGTTCTCCACCTCAGTGGTGTTCATCAGCTCGCCGCCGTACTCGTAACCCTCAAACACCAACGGGTTCAGCTCCGCACGCGCCGCGTACAGCGCCGCCGTGTACCCCGCCGGGCCCGAGCCGACAATAATAACGTCATGAATTTGTTCTGTTTGTTCGCTGGCCTCGTTGGTCATGGAAACTCCTCGTAGATTTGCTCTGTCAGGGGTGTAAACGTAGCCAGTCTACTGTTTGTTCCAGACGTGTGCTTGCGGGGAGTGCACCAGATTTCCGTCCGCGGGGTTGGCGACCTGGGGAAACGCCGAGCGTCCTGCTGGAACGCTTTATGTCAAGTGGTTGTGAACGTGGTTGGGTGTTAGATCGTGATGGGTTGTGGGGGCGGGGCGGTTTGGGTAAACGGCGCCGACGCCGCGTGCATTGATGATGCATTGTTAACCATGAATCTGGCCCACAACCACTTGACACAGAGCGGGGCGTTTAATGACCTGGGAAAACGTGTATGCGACCTTCAGAAAATCACGAATGTGGTGCGCTCCCCCTCTGCGCGTGAATTCCTCGGCTGGTAGACTCGCGCCCATTGTTGATGCGTCAACACGCATTGCGATCTACCAATAGCGAAGGAGCACACTATGTCTACATCTGCGAAGCTTGCATCCGTTGCCCTGCGAGTACCGGCGGGGCTTTTCATTTTGAACTCTGCCCTGGGCAAGTTTGGCCTTAACCGTGAGGCCGCAGAGGGCCTCCAGGGCATGGCTGCCACGGGCATCCCTGCGCTTGGCAAGTTGGATCCGGAGCAGTTCGGCAAGGGTCTCGCTGTCTCTGAGGCAGCGGTGGCCGGCGCGCTGCTCGCCCCCTTTGTGAGCAACCGTCTCGCCGGTGCGGCCCTTGGCTCGTTTGGCGCTGGCATGTTGACGATGTACTTCAACAACGACGCCATGACCGAGGACGACGGCATCCGTCCTTCCCACGATGGCCTTTCCCTGGCGAAGGATTCGTGGCTGGTTTCGATGGGTGCGGCGCTGATGGCGTTGCCGAAGAAGCGGAAGTAGCCGATTCCCTTTACTGCAAGAGAAAACCCGGCCCGCGCACCGTGTGGTGTGCGGGCCGGGTTTTGTTATGCCCTGACCTCAGCCTGAGACGGAGTCAACGTTAGTTGTTCTCCGCTGGCTTGTCCTCGGCAGGCTTTGCTTCCTCGGTGCCCTGATCGTCCTTCTTGGAGGAACCGTCAATCAGGGTCTGGTTGCCGGTTGCCTTGCCCAGCTGGTAGGAGGACGTTGCTTCGTCCACACCACAGCTACGCAGGACAACGTCCATGATGATCAGGCCGGCGGTGATGGCACCGAGGGCGCCACCTGCGAGGCCGATCATCTGTGGGTTCGCTACCTGGAACGCACCCTGCAGGCCGGCTGCGCGCTCTGCGCGGTCGCGGTCGTAGATACCCAGGCCACGCTGGATGTCATCGTTAGCGCGCTTGATGGCTGCGTTGACCTCTGCGCGCAGGCTCTCGAGGCCCGGGATGCGGACCTGGGAGAGGATGCCCAGCGGGATCAACAGCAGCAGTGGCGACGCCATGCCGACCAGACCAGCGATGCACTTCGGGTCCTTGAAGTTCGCGTTCGAGGAACCCTTGGTTTCCTTCGTAACGGTGATATTTACCTCAACATCGACTGGAGCACCCTGAGCAGAGTTCGGGAAGATCGGCACGATGGTGAGATTGCCATTCTTCTCCGGGGTGATGATCCACTTACCGTCCTTGAACTCCTTCGTCGCCTTACCGCCGACAATGTCGAAGTCAACCTTGCTCAGGTCAAGCTTCACGCCAGAGTCAGGGTTGAGCTCGATGGTGATGACGCCGGTCTTCTCGTTCTTCTTAATGATGAAGAGCTTGTTCGGGTCAGCGATGTTCGCGCCCTCGGAGGTGGACCAGCCCATTGGCAGCACGGAGATGGTGTATCGAGTCACCAGGTCACCGTTGGCGTTGTACTCCTCAACAACCACGGACTGATTTGCAGCCTTGTCCGTCGGAGTGAAGACGGAGTTATCAGCGCTGATGTCGGTGAGAAGGTCGCGACCCTTGACGATGGCCAAGGTGTTGTCCTTGTCCTTCTTCTCGATGGTCAGCGTCTCACCAACAAGAGCGCCCTTCTGAACCTCATCGAACTTACGGACCTTCGGCGCCGTGATGTTCAGCGTGTAACGGTTAACAACGTTGCCCTCTGGGTCGACTTCCTGCACGATGCCGGACTTGCCAGCCGAATCCTTCACAGGCTTTGCAACCCACTCAGAGATCTTGTTGCTCTTGCCGTCGACAGAACCGCTGTCCTGGACGTTCGTCGTGAAGTTCTCGGAACCGCTGACCCACACCATGGTGTTCGGGTTGATCTGCAGCACGCGGAACTCGGACGATTCTGGGATCTCGAAGGTGCGGTTGCTCTTGTTCTCGCCAGCGCCGACGGTGAACTCGTAGTTCGCGTACACGCCACGGTCGTCAGCGATCTGGAAGGTGAAGACCTTGCCGATTGCTGCCTCGAGCGGCACGAGCTGGAACTCGTTCGTCTCCTCTGAGTACTTGAAGTACTTCTTGAACTCGCTGGTGATGTCCTTACCGTCAGCAAGGGTGCCCTCGAGGACCTTAAAGACCTTGTCGTTCTCGTAGCGAGCCAGCTTCGCGGTGCTATCCGTCGTGATCACGCGCTTGATGACCTTGTTCAAGTCACGACCAGGCTTGAAGTTGATGGTGTAGCGCTCGAAGACGTAGCCGTCGTTCGTGCGGTTCTCGACGACAACGGTGCCTTCTGCCTCACGCTTCGGCTCCAGCTTCATGATGGAACCTTCTTCAGGCTTCGACTTCAGCAGCTCCTCGCCCTTGATGAGCTTGAGGTCGGTGCCCTGAATCGTCAGGTCGTTGTCAGTGGTGAACTCGTGGTTCAGCTCCTGGACGTGACCCGGCTCGACATCAACAACCCACTCGGTGATGACAAGGTCAACGTACTTCTTGCCGTCCTTGTCCGTCTTCGGTCCACCGGCAGGGGTAGAGCCCTCGGGGAGGTTCTCTACGTCGTACCAACGCATGGTCTCCTGGATCTTGACCTGGCCCTTCGTGCCCGGCTTGAAGCGGAAGCGCAGATCGGTGGTGTCACCGTTGTCGTTGGTCTTCGTATTCTTCTCATCCTTGACGACCAAGTCCTCACCCTCAGTGATGGTGAGGTTGTTGTTCGTGGCGCTACCAGCGGTGATCTCCATGTAGGAGCGATCTGCCGTCTCACGCTTCAGCACACGCTTTTCGAAGGTGTCCTGGTTGAGAGCCGGATTAATCTGGATGTTCCAGATGTTGCTCAGCTCACCCTTGTCGTCGTTCACCTGAACGACGACCTGGCTGCCCTGAAGGTTATTGGCAGCTGCGTCGGTCGGCTTCACGACCCACTTGCCATTCTCTTCAATGATCTTCGCGTAGTCTTCACCGCTGACAATCTTGATGGTGTAGTTGTCGCGGCGCTCGATCTCGACCTTGCCATCGTGGTTGATGAGAACGTCACGGATGTCCGGGCCAGCGTTCACGTCCTTCTTGACGATGAACGTGAACTCGTAAGTGCGGCCGTCCTTGTCGGTGAAGGTGACGGTTGCTTCGCCTTCAGCGCCTTCGTTCGGAACGATCTTCCAGTTGTCGCCGTCCTCGACGATCTCCTTGATGACCTTGTTCTCGTCGGAGGTGATCTCGAACTTGGTACCACCACGACGCTCAACGAAGCCCACGGAGGTGTTGAGGATCTCGCGGGTCACCTTGTAGGTGGAGTTGATGTTCTCAATGGTGATGATGTTCTGCTTCTCTTCACCGTTCTTCGACGTGATCTTGACGATCACCTCACCGTGAACATCCTTGTCCTTCGGGGTGATGATGAGCTTGCCAGCACCATCGTCCTTCACGGTCGCGATGTCGCCACCCTCGAGAACCTCTACCTTGTCACCCTTGTCCAGCGTGATGATCTTGGTGCGATCAGAGCCACCCTGGTTGATGTTGTAGAAGTAGTTGTTGACGATCTTGTTGAGGTGCTCAACCTCACCAGTGCGATCGTTGATCTGCAGCTCGTAGATGTACTCGTTGCCGTTCTCATCGGTAACGACGATCTCAACAACACCGGATCCCTTGAAGTCATCCTTCGGCTTGATGATCAGGTTGTTGTCCTTATCGCGATCCACGATCACGAGGTCTTCGCCCTTCGTGATGCGCCAGGAGTAGCCCTGCTTCTTCAGATCGCCCATGTCAAGGATCTTCTTCTCGTCCTTGTGACGGATGTCGATCGTGTTGTGGATCTCGTAGACTTCCTTCTCGATCCGGGTGTAGTACTCCTTGATGATCTCCTGAACGTTGACGTTCGTGGAAGTCGTCGTAACGGTGGACTGCTCGGTCTTCGTCTCGGTGACGTCAGACGGGGTGACCTCAACCGTCGTTGGGACGGTCGTGTAGTGGGTCTCCGTCGTCGGGGTGACGTGCTCCTTGACCGTGGTCACGACTGGGCGCTCAGTAACGGTCGTCGTGTTGGTGACCGTCGAGCCTGGAACAACCGTCTCAACAATCGACGGCTCCGGCGTGATGGTCTTCGTGACCGTGACGTCCTTGCCGTTTTCACGCTTGGTCGTCGTTACCGTCGACGGCTCGTGAGTAACCGTGGTGGTCTTCGTCTCCGCCGGCTTCGTTACGGTCGTCACCTTGGTGGTTGGCGGGATTTCCTCCCAGCGGGTTACGGTCGTCTCTGGGACCGTCACGACGGTGGTCACCGTGCTCTTCGGCAGCGTCACTGTCGTGTTCGTGTAGTGAGGCTCCTGCGGCTGTGGCGGCTTCGGCTTCTCCAGACCTGGCTGGTACGGCGTGATCAGACGCTGGGAAGTGTACTCACGCCGCCAGCTGAAGTTCAGGTTGTAGTTGTTCGGCATCAGAACAACGATGTATTCGCTGGCCTTGACGGAGCTACGAATCTTCTGCATCGCCTGCTCGTTGACGACGAGGTAGTAGTTCGGCCCCGGGTTTGCCCGATCAACGCGCTTGTAGCGAATCTCGAAACCAGTCAGCTGGGTGAACATCGCGTCACCCATCAGGTTCGGGCGAACCTCGTTGAGGTATGCAAGGTTGTTGGACACCAACGCCTGCATGTACATCATCTTGCGCTTAACGCCCTCGATGTTGCCCTTCTCCTGGTCCTCGAGAACGGCCTTCATCAAGTTGATGGCACCCTTCTCAACATCCGGGTTGATACGGTTGCCAACACCGTAGCGGCCGGACTGGCCGGTCAGCTTACGGAAGGAGTAACCCTTCGGGTTGTTCCATGGGTTATCGACGCCCCAGTCGATGCACCAGCCCGGGCCGTACTGGGTAGCCAGCAGGCCGAGAGCGTTCTGGCCCTTCGGGATCTTCTCTTTCCAGATTTGCTGGCCTTCAAAGACCTTCTGCAGTTCTTCTTGGGAGAGCTGATCGTACTGGCTTGTAACAGCAATGTCTGCGCTTGCGTTCGGCGCAGCAACGTGCACGGTACTAACGGCCATGACGCCTGTAATCAGGCCGGCCATGATTCGCTTCTTAAGATGTGCGTTTTGCAACGGCTCAATCCTTAAAAATCGTAGGAGATATTCGAAGCAGCCTGAAGACCATCTGAACACGGATCCACAAACTGACAGACATTTATTCAATCACAAAAATCTCGCTGAAAGTAGTCCACTACACCCCCACCACCACAAAAACACCACCACAACCCACAAAACCACACACCACAACCCCCAAAAACCCCCTGACCAGCACCTTCACAAAACCTGTCAAAGTATGCAACAAAAACGTGATCTATCACACTCAAAACACCACTGCCACCAAACAGGGGGGACACATGTCATCGTGCTCACCTCGATGAACACCAAAAGGCCCCTTCCGGACGTGGAAGGGGCCTTCTGCTAGGCGAAATTACTTCTCAGGCTGAGCCTCAGTGGTAGGGACCGGGGTCGCAGTCCTGATTACGTCGTTCTTCTTGGAAGAACCGTAAATGAGGGTGTCGTTACCCGTTGCCTTACCAATCTGGTAGGACGAGGTCTTGTCGCCCTGTCCGCAGGAGCGGAGCACAGCGTCCACGATCAGGAGGCCCGCAGTAATCGTTCCAAGAGCACCGGCTGCGAGGCCGACCATCTCTGGGTTGACTACGTTGAATGCGCCCTGGAGGCCCGCAGCGCGCTCTGCGCGGTCACGGTCGTAGATGCCCAGGCCACGCTGGATGCGGTCGTTTGCCTCGCGGACAGCGGCGTTCAGCTTGCCCTGGACGCCTTCAAGGCCCGGGACGCGAACCTGGGACAGGATACCCAGCGGGATCAGGAGCAGCAGCGGCGAAGCGATGCCCACGAGGGATGCGATGCACTTGCCGTCGGAAGAGGTAGCCACATCCTTACCCGTGAGCTCGACATTGATTCGAACTCGCGTCTGCGGCTGACCGTTCACCTGAGGGATGAACGTGATGTGGGTGGTGTCCTTCTCGATGCCGCCCTTACCAGGCTTGATCGTGATGGACCCGTCCGGGTTCGTGACAATCATGTCCGGGTCGACCGGCTTGCAGTTCGAACCAGAGCAAATCTCAATGTCGGTTGCGCCGCCGCCAGGAACGACAATCTTCCAGGAACCATCTGGGTTCGGGCTGACATCGTGGTTGCCTGGCTTGCCGATGATGTTGCCCTCGGACGTAGCCGGGACGTCGATCTCAATGATGCGAACCGGGTTGCCAGCTTGGTCAACTTCCTCGATGAGGACGCGACCAGACTTCTGTGGCAGAGGCTTCACGTTGAAGCTGCCTGGGTGCGTCGGGATCTCCTCGATGAGGTCCTTACCACGAAGGACACGGAAGGTGTTGCCTTCGCCCGTGGTGATCTTGTCGGTCAGCTTCGGCTGGTAGACACGACGCTCCTCGACGAACTTCAGCACACCACCGCTCTTGGTGATGGTGATGTTGTGCGTCTTCACAACCTTGCCGTTGTTCTTCTCAACGACAACAACCTTCTTGCCCTCGGTGTTCTCGTTGATGCGGAGCTCGAAGCGCTTGTCGGTGTCGTTGACGACGGTGACGTATTCCTTGCCCTCAACAACCTCGTACTTGTTGTTGTTGACAATGGTGACGTCGAAGGTGCCCTGCTCCGTGATCTTGTGCTCAACAACGGAGTTGTTGGAGGAGTCGGAGCCGCTACCGGTTCCCTTGGTGATATCCAAGATGAACTTCTTGTAGACCTTGCCGTCCTTATCGGTGACGTCGAGGACTACCTTGCCCTGAGCGCCGTCCTTCGGCGTGACGGTCCACTCGTCGCCATTCTGCGTCACGTCAACGAGGTCATCGCCTTCGACGACGGTGAGCTTGTCGCCAGGGTTGAGCTCGGTGGTGAACTTGTCATCCGAGGTGATCTTGAACTCGGACTTGTTCGGCTTCGTCAGCTCAACATTGTAGGTGTAGCGGGAAACCGGCAGGCCACGGGAGTTCTGGACCTCGAGGACGATCTTTCCGGAAACGCCTTCCTTGATCTTGATCTTGCCGTCGCCAGCTTCGTTGACGTCGCCGTCGATCAGGTCCTTACCAGACACCACGACGAGCTTCTGCTTGTCAGGCTGGGACAGCACAGGCGCAGGCTGCTCCGAGTTGTCTGGAACCGTGACGGCGTCGAACTCGTGAACCTTAGCAGGCTTGACGTGGATCGTGTACTCGATCAGCGCATGGCCACCCTTGGACTGCTCGACGACCTTGATGTCACCCTCGAAGTCAGGGTTCGGCATCAGGTAGTACTTGTCAGGATTGTCCTGATCCTGAACCCAGCTGAAGTTATCTTCACCCTCTGGGAATACGAAGTCGTTGGAGGTCACACCCTTCGTCAGGACCGCCGTGTTGCGGTTCGAAATCGTGTAGTCGACTGGCTGTGTCGCAGGCTTCGCCTCTTGTGGCGTCACGATGATCGTGTAAACCGCGACCAGGTTGCCCTCGGCATCCTTGACGTGTGCAACGATCAGGCCGTCCTTGCTCGGCTTCAGGGTCCACTCGCCGGTGCCCTCAAGCTGAGCTGGGTCGACGAGATCCTTACCGCGGGCGATCTCGAGCTTGTCGCCTTCCTCACCCGTGATCTTAACCTCGCCGCCAACGGTAATGAGCTCCGTCTCGGAGTCGATCAGGACGTTACGGCCGTCGCGAACCTCGAGGGTGAACGTGAAGGTTTCGCCCTTGTCGTTCTTGGCGCGGACAATCACGGTGCCGGTCTGGCCAGCCTTCGGGGTCAGTACCCAGTGGTCACCCTTCTTCTCCAGGGACTCAACAATGTCCTTGCCCTTGAGAATCTCAGGCTCGCCGACGATGTTGTCTACCTCGATCTTGTACGAGGAGATGTTACCGATCACGCGGGACTGGTTGTACTTGTTCGGCTTGGTATCGATGTTGAACTCGTAGTTCTGCTCGTTACCGGTTGGCTTGCCGTCCTTGTCAACCTCGTAGACCTTGACCTTCACCTTGCCAGTGATCACGCCGGCATTGACGTTCACGTTCAGGGTGTTGCCATCCTGGGTGGTGGTGATCAGGTCCTTGCCCTCGGTGACCTCGTACTTCCAGCCCTCTGGGATCGTGATGGACTGGTCAAGGCCAGTAACCCCGACGTTGAAGAAGTGGTTGTCCACGCGAACAGTCTTCTCGGTGGTCTTCTCGGAATCCTTGTTCACCACGTGGATGCGGTACTCGTGGCGGTTGCCGTCACCGTCCTTGATGATGATGCGGACGTCGCCCTCACCCTGCTTCTTCGGGGTGATAACAAGGCGGTTGTTTTCCTTGGTGACCTCGACGAGGCCGTTGGAGTCGTCGACAAACTCGATGCTCCAGTCGCCCAGCTTCTTCGGCTCGATGACCTTCGACTCGCTCGTGTTGGAGAAGTCGTAGAAGTAGTTGAACTGGGAATAACGACGCTCAATGGTGGTCGTTTCGTGCTTCTCGGAAACGCGGGTGACGGTCGTGTCAACAACCTTCGTCTCCGTCTTCGGCGCAGCGGTGACCGTCTTCGTCTCGGTCTTCGGTGCAACATTCTTCGTCTCGGTGACGTAGACAGGCTCGGTGACGGTGACCTTCGGCTGGACCTTCTCGGTCTCAGTGGTCGTCGGCTTCACCGTGGCAGTCTCAGTAACAGTTACTGGTTCAGGCCTCTCAACGACGATGACGCGCGGATCTTCCGTGACGGTCTCAGTGGCGGTGGACGTTGGTCCGCCCTGCTCGAACTCGGTGACGGTAACAGCAGGCTTCACTACCTCATGCGTCACGGTCTCCGTTTCCGGAGCGACCTCAACCGTCTTGTAGTGAACTTCCTGCCGCTCGTTGGTCTTCGTCACCGTCGGACGAACGGTCACCGTCTCCCGCTCGACACCGCCATCCTTGTACACAGTGTGCGTGATGGTCGGGCGGCCGGTCTCGGTCACGGTGGAGGTGACACCAGCTTCACCAGGAACCGTCACGGTGGTGGTCACAGTGCCGCCGCCGTTGCCGCCGCCTGGGCGTGGGTAGAAGCCGTCCAGGCCCGGCTGGGTCGGAGGGATCAGACGCTGGAAGGTTGCCTCGCGGCCATCCTGGTAGATGTTGTAATCCTTCGGCAGCAGGATGGTGACGTACTCGCCAGCACGGACGGTGCTGGAGACGCGGCTGAACGCAGCCTCATCCTTGATCAGTGCGAAGTTCGGCTGGAACTCCTGGGTGCCGCCGAAGACAGCGCTGATGCGGAAACCGGTCCACTGGGTGAACTCCTGGTTGGTGACGCGAACGCCGTTCTGGGTCTGGCCGTTCATGATGTAGGAACGCTGGCCGTCCAGAACGCTCTTGTTGTTCGACAGCAGGGCCTGCAGCGCGACGTTCTTCTTCTTGACGTCCTCAAAGTTGCGCTCGTACCAGGATTTCAGCATCGACTTCGTCAGCGAGATCGCTGCCGTCTCGATGTCTGCGTTAATACCAAGGTCGCCGTTAAAGCCGTTGAAGCCGTACAGGCCGGACATGCCGTCCAGCTTGCGCAGCTCGTAGCCCTGGGTCTGCAGGTTTGGCTGCGGCTTCTCAAGATCAATGCACCAGCCCGGGCCCATCGGGGTGACCTGCATCCAGGTCTTCAGCATGGCCTGGTAATCATTCTGATTCGTGAGCATCTTGATCTGCTCAGTGTTAAAGCGCAGCGCCTCATCGTACTTGTCGCTCGGCAGTGCGGAGTACGTACCCGTAATGCGATCGTCTGCGCTTGCGTCCGGGGCGACGACAACAGCGCCACCTGCAATCATTGCGCCTGAAATCAGGCCGGCCATGATTCGCTTCTTAAGATGTGCGTTTTGCAACGGCTCAATCCTTAAAAATCGTAGGAGATATTCGAAGCAGCCTGAAGACCATCTGAACACGGATCCACAAACTGACAGACATTTATTCAATCACAAAAATCTCCCTGAAAGTAGTCCACTACACCCCCACCACCACAAAACCACCACCACAACCCACAAAACCACACCCCACAACCCCCAAAAACCCCCTGACCAGCACCTTCACAAAACCTGTCAAAGTATGCAACAAAAACGTGATCTATCACACTCAAAACACCACTGCCACCAAACAGGGGGGACACATGTCAACGCATGAAGAACCATACGAAAAAACCCTGGCCTCCGGACCGGAGACCAGGGTGAACCTGTGGAGCATAGGAGAATCGAACTCCTGACATCCTGCTTGCAAAGCAGGTGCTCTACCAACTGAGCTAATGCCCCTTTTGTTCCTGTGGGCCTAGCAAGAATCGAACTTGCGACCTCATCGTTATCAGCGATGCGCTCTAACCGACTGAGCTATAGGCCCTGGGAACGAGAAGTAAGATTACCTACCACTATAACCTTTGACAAATCGCCAGTACAAGCGGTGTTTTTATAGTTGTTATAGCGGTAGGTATCTCACGGCTATCGCGCCCTGTTGGACATCACCAGGGTGACGCCGCCGACCAGGTCCGCGATGGCGTTGTAGAGCAACGCCGTCAGCGGGGCCATCACCGCGACGAACACCACGCCGATGAGCCCGAAGAGGCCTGCCGCGGACATGACCAGGGTGGCGTCGATAACTTGGTCGCCGCCGACGCCACTGACCAGCGAGTTCAAGGAGTCAATGACCCCAGTCTGCGCGAGGCCGTAGTAGACGATGGCCGCGCCCAGCATCCACGCGACGAAGCCGACGAGGGCGAGGATCGTCGCCACCTTAAACACGGAGGCGACACCCACGCGCCGCACCACTATCTTGCGGGCGGCCATGGTTTACTCCCCATCCTTCGGCGACGCGGAGATGGACGAGGAGGTCTGCTCCTTGGCTTCCTCAATCGTCTTCTCGCCCTTGGCAACCGCGGTTGCCTCCTCTTCGCCCTGCTCCTCGACGTTCTTGTCGATGGCCAGCAGCTCAACGTCATCCGCGAGGTCGACGAGGCGGACGCCCATCGTGGCGCGGGAGGACGGACGGATCTGGTTGACCTCGGTGCGGATCACGCCGCCGGCGGAGGTGATGGTGAAGATCTGGTCTTCCTCATCGACCGCCAGGGCGCCGATCAGCTTGCCACGCTTCGGGGTGTACTTGAACGTCATCACGCCCATGCCGCCGCGGCCCTGGGTGTTGTACTCCTCAATCGCGGTGCGCTTGCCGTAGCCGCCAGCGGTAGCGACGAGCAGGAACTCGCCGTCCTGGACCACGGTCATTGCGAGCAGCTTGTCGTCGCCGCGGAAGCGCATGCCCTTCACGCCGGCGGTCGCGCGACCCATTGGGCGCAGCTGGTCGTCGTCAGCGGTGAAGCGGATGGCCTGTCCCTGCTCAGAGACGAGCAGCAGGTCGTCTTCCTCGCCTGCCAGCGCGGCGCCGATCAGGGCGTCGCCTTCGTTGAGGTTGATCGCGATGAGGCCCGCGGAACGCGCCGACTCGTAGTCGGTCAGGCGGGACTTCTTCACGCGGCCGTCGCGGGTGGCCAGGACCAGGTACGGGGCGTCCTCGTAGGACTGGATCTGGATGACCTGCGCGATGCGCTCCTCAGGCTGGAACTCCAGCAGGTTCGCCACATGCTGGCCGCGAGCGGTGCGGCCCGCCTCCGGCAGCTCGTAGGCCTTGAGGCGGTACACGCGGCCGAAGTTGGTGAAGAACAAGATCCAGTCGTGGGTGGAGCAGATGAAGAAGTGCTTCACCACGTCGTCCTGCTTCAGTTCCGCCCCGCGGACACCCTTGCCGCCGCGCTTCTGCGACTTGTACGCATCCACCTTCGTGCGCTTCGCGTAGCCGGTAGAGGTGATGGTGACCACGACGTTCTCGCGCGCGATGAGGTCTTCCTCGGTCACATCGCCGGTTGCGGCCACGATCTGGGTGCGGCGCTCGTCGCCATACTTTTCGACGATCTCACGCAACTCGTTGCCAACGATCTCCCGCTGGCGCTCCGGGCGGGCCAAGATGTCCTTGTAGTCGGCAATCTTGCGCTCGATCTCGGCCAGGTCGTCGACGATCTTCTGGCGCTCCAGCGCTGCCAGGCGGCGCAGCTGCATTGCCAGGATTTCGTTGGCCTGGATCTCGTCGACGTCGAGAAGCTTGATCAGGCCCTGGCGGGCGTCGTCAACGGTCGGCGAGCGACGGATCAGGGCGATGACCTCGTCCAACGCATCGAGGGCCTTGACCAGGCCACGCAGGATGTGGGCGCGCTTCTCGGCCTCATCCAGGCGGAACTTGGTGCGGCGAACGATAACGTCGATCTGGTGCTTGACGTAGTAGCGCAGCATCTGGTCGAGGCGCAGCGTGCGTGGCACGCCGTCGACGATGGAGAGCATGTTCGCAGAGAAGTTCGTCTCCAGCTGCGAGTGCTTGTACAGGTTATTGAGTACCACTCGAGGAACCGCGTCGCGCTTCAGCGTGACCACGATGCGCATGCCCACGCGGTCAGAGGACTCGTCCTCAATCTTGGAGATGCCCACCATCTTGCCCGCGGTAACCTGCTCCGCGATGTTGTGGATGAAGTTATCCGGGTTGACCTGGTACGGCAGCTCCGTAATCGTGATGACCTGGCGGTTGCCGATCTCTTCGATCTCGGTCACACCACGCATGCGGATGGAACCGCGGCCCGTGGTGTAGGCGTCCTTGATGCCCTGATCGCCGACGATGAGGCCGGCCGTCGGAAAGTCTGGGCCCTTCACTCGCTCCATCACCGCGTCGAGCGCCGCCTGCTCATCCGCGTCATAGTTGTCGAGCATCCAGTAGATAGCCTCCGCCAACTCGTTCAAGTTGTGTGGCGGAATGTTGGTGGCCATACCCACGGCAATACCGTTCGAGCCGTTCATCAGCAGGTTCGGCACACGCGACGGCAGCACGTCCGGCTCGCGAGTCTTGCCGTCGTAGTTCGGGGAGAACTCCACGGCGTCCTCACGGATGTCGCGGACCATCTCCATCGCCAGCGGCGTCATCTTGCACTCGGTGTAACGCATGGCCGCTGGGCCGTCATTACCAGGGGAACCGAAGTTACCCTGGCCGTCGACCAGCGGGTAGCGCATCGCCCAAGGCTGAGCCATGCGCACCAGCGTGTCGTAAATGGCGATGTCACCGTGCGGGTGGAAGTTACCCATCGTGTCAGCGACAGGCTTGGCACTCTTCACGTACGAACGCTCGGGGCGGTAGCCGTGGTCGTACATGGCGTAAATGATGCGGCGGTGCACCGGCTTCATGCCATCGCGAACATCCGGGAGCGCACGGCCGACGATCACGCTCATCGCGTAATCGATGTAGCTCGTCTGCATCTCCTCATTGATGTCAATGGGCTGGATGGCGTCGGAGCCGCCGCCACCTAGAGTGTCATCACTCATTGCTCACCTTTCGTCAAACATTGGTTCCTACCGATTCTAGCGCTTTGTGCGCCGAATCACCCCTGCGCCGTGGTATCACTCTGATACCATCGCGGCATGGCTATGACGCTACGACTCAGCACAGACGAAGACACAGCACTCATCATGCTCGCCTCCGCATGGGGTTGCTCCAAGCAAGAGGCCGCCCGCCGCGCCATCGTCACCGCCGCCTCCCGCCTTCTTGACGACGCCACCATTACCAACCTCGCCCGCACCACCCTGCAGGAATACGCCCACACCGAACGCCGCATCCGGCAGGCCCGCGATGCGTAGCCTGAGCAGTGAGCAGCTGCTGGCCATCGCCGACGAATGCGCGCATATATATAAGGTGCGAATACGTTCCTTCGGCGCGCTCTGCGCCTGCGCCGCCGTCCCCGGCGCCCACCTCCACGGCGTGCCCGTCTACGACACCGCACACGCCGCCGCCTGCGGCCTCGCCGACACGATCCGGGCCCTGCGCCCCCTGACCGGAGCCAACGACGCCTTCGCTGACGTCGCCGGCACCACCTATTTGCGGTGGGTCGAGGAAGCGTAATTGCGCACTTTCTCCTACACTGGCAACTATTTACACGGACCATTAGAAAACACTTGGTGGAGGAACA